>JBLIMI010000482.1:0-3710 GCA_047638655.1 Minisyncoccia bacterium
AAGGCGGCCCTTGTCGATGACGCGCGCTGGGCCCCTGGCGGTTGTGATGCCGTCGGTGCAGTTGCGGCATGCGTACTTCGCACACATCGTCTTGAGCACGATGGTGATTTCGATGCGTTCGAGTTCGCGGCTCTCTTCGAAGCCGATCAGGTGAAGATCGCCGCCGCATGCGCATAGGCGCTCGCCTTCCGGCAGTTCGAATTTCTGCACGACAGTCGGAAGGTGTTCGGGGAACTTCTTCTTTCCGCTCTTCTTCTTGCGGTGCTGTTTGGCGGGGTCGGGGCGTTCGACCTCAACGTGGCCCTCGACTCCTGTTTCCTCGGCGACGCGCTCCGCGTCGGCCAAGAGGTCCGCCATGAACAGGTGAAGCTGATGTGGATTGCCGGAGGCAAGGCCTATGAGCTTGCGCTTCTCGGAAGACTTGCCGAAGGCTATGCGCGCGAAGACAGCCAGGCTTTGCTCAAGGGTGGTGATGCGTTCGTCGCGACTTGCAATCAGAGCGTCGCGCTCTCCAAGTAGCGTCTGACGTTCGTCAAGCAGAGCGTCGCGCTTTCCAATCAAAGCGATCAACGCATCAACGTCGCGCGGCAGTTGCTCCTTCTTGTTGTTCTTCACGACGCCCATGGATACATATTCCATCGGCGAAATGGGGACGAATCCGTCCAGCTTTTAGATCTATTCCTTCAAGCAACATGGATAGTTCCGCTCGTGACATAGACACCTTGTTTTGCGCCCCATGCACCGCCCACTTGAACGTGCCTTTCTCGAGTCTCTTGTAGTGAAGCCAGAGTCCGTTGCGGTCCCAAGCCAACAACTTGATGCGATCCTTGCGCTTGTTCAAGAAGACGAAGATCCCGCCTGCGAAAACGTCCTCGGCCAAGTGGTCGCGAATGATCGCGACCAGTCCATCGTGAGCTTTGCGGAAGTCGACGGCCTCGCGACACAGAAAGATCTTCGTCGAGGCCGTGAGGCTTAGCACGCCATGATTCCAAGCAGCCGAGCGAGGGTGTCCTTGTCGAAGTTCCGCGCGAGTTGAGCACGGACACCGCCAGCCAGCAGGAGTTCTATTCCGCTGGGCTCTTCCGACTGACCGATGGAATGCTTGGCGACGACTTCCACAAACCCGCTCTCTGGCGGAGCGGCCAAGCCGGCCATCATTCGGTCCTGCTTCGCGCGATAGCAGAACACGTGCGCCGGGATCCCCGAACGCTCGGCGAGTTCCTTGAGGGTCAGACCCTCATCTTCTCGCTGCTTGATTAGGTCGCGGATGTGTTCTCGGTCATGGTGGCTCTTTCGCATGACGGGGATTGTCCAGACTCCGGGAGGCGTGAGAAGGTGGGCGTCACGCGACGGTTACATCCATGTGGAGCTAGATCCAACAAATCTCCCATCTCGGGGATAGCGCAGCCATGGTGCCGTCGGGGCGGGTCAGCGCTTGCTTTTCTTGTCCTCAATCTCCCTCTCCTGCCGCATCGCCAGCTCAAGTGCCCGCACTGCGTCCATCGGGCCGCTGATTGGATTCTCACGGAGGGCCTTCAATGCCTGCGCCTGGATGGCCCGAAGGGTCTTCAGGTGCCTCTCGTGGACGGCCTCGAGCTCCTTTGCAGCCTCAGCTTTGAACATCTTGCGTTCGAGCTGTAGGCGGTCGGCCAGCTGCACTTTCCAATTATCTCGTAGCGCGCACTGCGAAACCATCTCCACCACCACCCCGAATTGATCGGCGACGCCCTGGTGGCTGCGCTCGATACCCAAGGAGACGTAGTAGTCGAAGGCCCCACTTGGGAGCCGGGGAGTCACGCCGCTCCCCGCTCTTCTGCAACCTCCTCGAATGTCTGTGCGGTTCCCTCGAGCACGGCCAAGTTCCCGGTCGCCCTCTGCCACCGAACTACGGCAACGTCGACATAGGCCGGTGACTCCTCCATTGCTCTGCAGCGACGGCTCGTCTCCTCGGCCGCGATGATCTGAGTACCGCTTCCCGAGAACGGCTCGAGGACGAGCTCGCCAGCACGGGTGTGCCAATCAATTGGGCGGGCGAAGATGCCGACGGGCTTCTGAGTCGGGTGATCTTCTGACAACTCCCCGGCCTGGTCGATCTCCCAGGTGGTTGTCTCGTTGGCGGGCGGCCGGCGGTCTGACTCGGGCATGCTTCCTTTCATCCATCCGTAGAAGCAAGGCTCGTGAGACCACATGAAGTGAGAGCGGCCGAGTGTCCCACGCGCCTTCGCCCAGATGATCTGCTGGTGCATGAGCAAGCCACGTTCCTCCCACGCGCGCTCGACGAGCGCCTGGCGTTTGTGGGCGTGCCACTGGTACACAGGCACCCGCTCGATGCAGTGCCGCAGGGCTACCTCGAGGAAGGTGGAGAAGAAGGCGAGCCCTGACTCGTCGCCCTCGTAGTCATCCCAGTGCTTGCCCTCTTCCACGACTGTGGAGGATAAGTGAAAGAAAGGGCCTCCGCCAGCCGCCGCGCCCCTCCCCAACCCCACAACCGCGCCACATCTACCCATTCCTCCCTCACCGGGCCGCGCCCCAGCCTCTCCCGCACGCGCTTGCTCCCCTGAATCCTGCGAATTCTCCAAGCAGCCAGGTTCGAGGCAAGCCTCCCCCACTACGGGTCATTACCACGCCCGCATTCTCAGCTCTCAACATCCCTCGAACCCAAGCTCCAACTGGGCGGCGCGCGCGGCGGCGCAAGCTGAGACGCGACGCTGGGCAACTCGAGGTGATCCAGGATCTTCGCGATGGTGTCCGCGTTCGTGATCGCCACAATCCACAGGCGCTCCGCACCACCCCCGCACACTTGCCCTTCTTCTTGCTGGGGAGCTTGGCCGCGACGGCTGCTCCGGAAGGCAGCGACGGGATGGCTTTTTTTGGCATCGGTCTCGGGTTCGCCCTGTTCCTTCCTGTGATCTACGGCGTGATGGGCTTCATCTCAGGGCTCCTCGGAAGCTTGATCTACAACCTGCTCGCCAAGTGGATGGGTGGCCTTGAGTTCGACCTGGAAGACGTTCGCTAGCCCTGAATTCAGCAACGAGCGGGAGCACCCCCTGGTGTCCTAGCCTGATCAACAAAAGAGCGCGAGCGGAGGGAGCGCTGCTCGCGCTTACATGCGCGCGCCACAGAGCCTGCAGTACACGGCGTCCCCTGTATGGCCGGCGATGCCGCAAGCGGGGCAGGCTTGCCCGGAAACGGTCTGCTCCATTCGGTCGGCCTTTGCCATCTGCGCGGACACGATGCCGGTCGGAACGGCGATGATGCCGTAGCCCATGATCATGATGATCGCCGACATGGCCTGGCCAAGATCTGTCTGCGGGGCGATGTCCCCGTAACCCACGGTGGTCATGGTTACGATGGCCCAATAGATGCCGCGTGGGATCGAGGTGAATCCATTCTCTGGTCCTTCGATCACGTACATCAACGATCCGAAGATGACGACGAGCATCAGGACGGTGGAGACGAAGATCTCGATCTTGCGACGGCTGCCAATGAGCGCGCGCCGCATGGTGTCGGCCTCACGCACGTAGTTCGCCAGCTTGAGGACTCGAAAGACGCGCAAGATGCGCACGGTGCGGATGACCACAAGCGCCTGGGTTCCGGGCACGAGCAGGCTCAAGAAGGTCGGCAGGATCGCAAGCAAGTCCACCAGCCCGAAGAAGCTGCGCGCGTAGCGCCCAGGGCTGCCAACGCACAGTAGTCGCAGCAGGTACTCC
>JBLIMI010000483.1:0-3693 GCA_047638655.1 Minisyncoccia bacterium
AAAACCTGCTCTACCTTGGAACGGAATTCAACGGCTGGATCTCTATCGACCGCGGTCTTTCGTGGACCAAGATCGAAGGCATGCCCACCGTCGCCGTTCACGAGTTTGCGCAATCCCCCGCCACGGGTGAAGTGGTCGTTGGAACTCACGGACGCAGCCTGTGGGCTTTCGATGCAACACCTCTGCGTCAATTCACCGAGGACAATCTCGCCCAAGGCGCGCACCTATACACACCCGCCAAAAAGATCCGCTGGCGCTCCCAACCCACCCGGGCCAGCAGCGGCACGCGCCGTTTCGTCGGGGAAAACCCCACCTCTGATGCGCTGATTTGGTACTCCCTCAGCTCAAGGGCCAAGGAAGTCCAACTTTCGATTCTCGGTGTGGACGGCAGTGCGATCTACACATTCAAGGAACCCTCCAAGAAAAGTGGTCTGCACCGAATGGAGTGGAACCTGCGGGCCAACTCATCGGGCGACGAACCCCAAGAGGGCCGACGTCGTCGTGGTGGACGCGGAGTTCCGAATGGAAACTACACCATCGAGCTAAGAGTCGACGGGCGTTCATTCATCCAATCCCTCGTGATCGCGGGCGATCCGGACTTCCCGGACATGCAGGCCGGTCCGGACGAAGCTGAAGAAGAAGACGAAGAGGGCGAGTACCGAGTCTTCGAGTACGGCGGCGACCGCTAGCAGCGGGGTGCCCAGCAGGGCCCCGGTTCCGTATCCGGGAGAGGGTCAAGGGCAGGTATCCAGAGACCTGGGCGGCTTGCCGATAGGTCCTACCTGTCCTACGTTCCCCTCCCACGAACGGGTCCTCGCGCTGGCGTTGACTCGCCTGCGCTCCGGACGCCCCTCGCGGTCGATCGTCCTCTCACCCACCCATGCCCAACTTTCGCATCCCTCTCTTTGGCAAAACTCGCGCGGTCGAGGTGGCGATTGATGAGTTTCTGGACGCAGTCAGCGAAGCCGGAATCCTCTTCGGCAAGACGGTCGAAGAGTACGTGACCCACGGGATCAACGAAGACTGCATGCGCCATCAGCGCCGGGTCAGTGAGATAGAGAGAGGCTGCGATGACCTGAGACGGGGGATCGAAACCGTTCTTCTGACGCAGATGCTGATCCCCGAATCGCGAAGCGATGTGTTGCGCTTGATCAACCTGCTCGATGGTTTGCTCGACCGCATCAAGCGCGAGCTACTCTCGATGACCATCGAAGCCCCCCACCTTCCAAAGAGCCTGCACGACGACCTGCGAAGGCTGGTTTCCGCCATTTGCTCTGCCATCGAGGCCACGGTCCTCGCTTCACGAGCGTTCTTCGTCGACCAGCGCGCTGTGCGTGATCACGTCCATAAGATCGGCCTGTACGAATCAGAAGCCGACTCGCTCTCCATTCGAATGAAGACGCGCATCTTTGCCGACGACCGCGACCTCGCCGAGAAAATGATGCTACGCGACTTCATCGACAGCCTCGACCGTCTCGCCGACCAGGCCGAGGACGTGGGCGACCAGCTCTCCGTTTTCTCATTGCGCCGCTCTCTGTAGCGCGCAAATCGGAATTCGGTCATGGCAGAGACCCTGCTCTTCCTCTCCAGCGGGCTTTTTCTCGGCTGGTCCCTAGGTGCCAACGATGCCGCCAATGTCTTTGGTACGGCGGTCGGTACGCGCATGGTGCGCTTCACCACTGCCGCAATCATCGCCGGCATCTTCGTCATTCTGGGCGCCGTCTTGCAAGGAGCGGGCACCGCTCACGGCTTGGGCAAGTTAGGTCAAGTGGATGCCATGGCCGGCGCCTTCATGATCGCGTTCTCCGCAGCCTTCACTGTCTACCTGATGACAAAGGCTGCCATACCCGTCTCCACGTCCCAAGCGGTGGTGGGTGCCATCTGCGGTTGGAACTTTTTCAGTGGTCGTGACACCGATCTGAAAGTGCTCAGCCAAATCGCGACCACATGGGTAGCCGCCCCCATTCTAGGAGCGATCTTTTGTGGTGCCCTGCACATCCTCACCCAGGTCATGGTTCGGATCCTGAAACCGCACATGCTGAGGCTCGACCTCTTTACGCGCTGGGCTTTGATCGCCGCCGGAGCGTTTGGTGCTTTCAGTTTGGGAGCCAACAACATCGGCAACGTGATGGGCGTCTTTGTTCCCACATCCCCTTTTGGCGACTCGGTGCTGTTCGGCTATGACGTGAGCAGCGCGCAGAAGCTCTTCCTGTTGGGTGGCATCGCCATCGCCATTGGCATTTTCACCTACTCCCGTCGAGTGATGGAAACGGTTGGCGCTGACTTGCTTGCGGTGTCGCCGCTCGGTGCGGTGTCGGTGGTCCTCTCCCAAGGGCTGGTGCTGTCCGTCTTCGCTTCCCGCGATTTAAACTTCTGGTTGAGCAGCAAGGGGTTTCCAGAAATCCCCCTCGTTCCTGTTTCTAGCTCGCAAGCAGTGGTCGGCGCTGTGGTTGGAATCGCCCTCGTGAAGGGTCGCGTCGGGCTCAGGCAGGTGCAGTGGAAAGTGCTTGGCGGTATCGCCGGTGGCTGGATAACCACTCCACTGATTGCGGGCATCCTTTGCTACATCGCCCTATTCGTGCTTCAAAACGTGTTTGGCAAGCAAGTGCACCTGTAGGCGCCCACCGCTCGACGCTCAGCGAGCTTCGATCCAGAGCTTCCAGGCTGCGTCCAATTGCGACGGTGACCAGGCGAACAGACGTTTGATCTCCGCTCGTTGCACGTCCAGCATGCCGGAGCCATCGGGATAACCCGCGTCATCCAACCGCCCCTTGATGGAACCGATCAGTGCTGCGAATTCCTCGGGCCGTTCATCGATCAAGAAGCGGACCATCCCGTAAGCGCTGACGTGATCGTCCTGGTCCATCTTGCCGAACGATTGAATCCGCATCAGCTGTGCAAAGCCAGTCAAGTCACCTCGTTTTAGCAAGCGCTTCAATTCCTTGTTCCAGTCCGCGGGCCCCTTGTTGTCAGGAAGCGAGCCCTCTTCCCCATCGAGCGTGTGAAAATCGGGGTCGATCTCTTGTTCCATCGCGTGCGCCAAACCTTCATCCAACCACACGGGCGGATCAAAGGAGAAGTGCTTGTAGGCGCACAACATCAAGTGCGAGAGATTGTGCACGCAGTGTGGATGGAGATAGCGGTCGATCTTCAAATCGGAATCCACCGCCGGCACGGACATGATCATCTTGTGCTTTTGCGGCAAGTGCCAACGCACGGCGTCCGTGATGTTAACGCCCATGTAGCGTGAGGTGAATGCGCGATGGGTGGTTCGATTTACGTGTAGCAAGACTTCGAACTTCCCCTTCTCACCCAGGAATCTCCCGTTCCCCATGTACGGCCCCTCGTTTTGGCGGCTCTCGGGAAAGTCGGCGTCGGTCACGCCCAAGAGCTTCTGGAAGCGCTCGTAGAAGTCCTCCCCACGCTGGGCCATCAAATGAATGCGAAGCCAGGGATCGAGCTTCTTGACCTTCTTCGGGATGTCGGGAAAGAAGACTCGCAAGCGATCCAGGTTCCCCTCAAGACGCTCGCGGTCCTTGGCCTTGACTGTCTCGCGTGAAAGCGAAGAAGCCCAGCGCATGTGCTCGGACTCCAGGAAAATCCACTGGGAGGCCGGCAGCAGATCCACCAGCTTCTCGCTCCCTTCTGGACCGAAATCCATCGGGCCATGCGAGACCAGCCCCGCCGCAGCGA
>JBLIMI010000484.1:0-3685 GCA_047638655.1 Minisyncoccia bacterium
AGAAGGCCTTCGAGATCGCCGACTACGACCGCAACGGCTGGCTCTCTTTTCGAGAACTGAAAGACAGTCTCGGAACGGATCGACCGCGTTACCTGGTGTACGACAGCGACCGCAACGGAAAGGTCACGCGACCCGAGTTCGCTCGTCTATGCCTCGCGACGTACCGCAAGTACGGCGCCTTCAAGATTCCCACCCCTAATCCGGCGGACCCGACCGCCGCCCAATTGCTCGAGGGCCTGGGCATCATTGATGGTGAAGAGGAGGAACCGCTGTACGAACCGGTGGATGCGGACTCCATCCTGGAACTGTTTGGAACTCCGCGGCCCCGGCCGCCGCGGGAAGGAAGCGCTCCCGAGCCTTCCTTGATCCAAGGCCCGGTGCACTCGTTCCGTCGCCTCGACTACGACAACGACGGGACCATCGGCCCCGACGACTTGGAAGTTCTATTGCTAGGTGCAGGCCTTACCGACCGACCCAAGGCATTGATCGCCAGCATCGACACCAACGGTGACGGACACCTCTCCGAGCAGGAGTTCCAGGCGTCCATGAAACATCTGAAGTGAGCCCCCGGCGCCGGACTTCGGCGCCAGAGGATCACTGCCTACGGATGAAAGGGCACCATCGGTTCGTGGCGCGGGCCGTTCTCGGGGTCGGCCACCGCAAAGTGCGAGGCTCCGCGGAGGCGCACCCCAGCGAAGGTGCCGTCGAGGCCGAGGATGTAGTAAGAGAGGTTGAACGTGGGGACTCCATTTTCATCCACCAGTCCTTTCTGCCAAGCGCTGGCCCGTTGAGCCTGGCGTGTGACGCGGGCCATGAGTTCGAGGCCGGCTTCCACCGGCGCCGCA
The DNA here is from genome assembly GCA_047638655.1 of Minisyncoccia bacterium. Lineage (GTDB taxonomy): Bacteria > Planctomycetota > UBA1135 > UBA1135 > JABACD01. The sequence continues at coordinate 846 of JBLIMI010000484.1, forward strand.
CCTTGACGTAGCAGTTCAACGATGGCTGATGATCCGTGGGAGAGGATGGCCGCTTCCCCGCGCCCCGTGGCGCCTGCGCTTCCCGCTTCTCCATCGCAATACAACCCGGCACCAATGATCGGTGAGTCCCCCACGCGCCCGGGGATTTTCCAGGAGAGACCAGAAGTGGTCGTGGTGCATGCCACTTCGCCGTCGACGGAGAGCGCCGAGCAGTGAATGGTTCCCGTGATGCGCTCTTCCACTTCACCGGCCAATTGCGGTTCGTCAGCTTTGCCCGTGGCCCGCATGCCCTGTTTCTCGTCCTCGGGCTCCGGGGGTTTTTCGAAACGGTCATCGCGGTCGCTCATGGACTCTTTCCACCGCAACCAAATTTGACGCGCCGCATCGGTCAACAGCTCCGTATGCGGGTGCCCGTGGCCGCGAGCGAATTTGTACGCACCGGGGCCGACAATCATGCAGTGGTCCGTGCGCTCCATCACAAGGCGCGCCACTTCACAAGGATGCAAAATGTTCTCGATGCATCCCACCGACCCGGCGTTGTGAGTGCGTCCGTCCATCACCGCAGCGTCGAGTTGCACAACACCGTCCTCATTCGGCAAACCGCCCAACCCCACGCTGTGGTCATTCGGATTGGCTTCCACCACTTTGACCACGTCGATGGCCACGTCCAGAGGGTGCGCGCCTTTGAGCAGGGCGTCGTAAGAAATCTTCATACCCGCTAGGGCATTGGCACTCCCTACCAGCACGGGAAGGCCCTTGGGCCTGGCCGTTGCACCCTGAATGGGCTGTTTGGCCGCTGTTGCATTGCAGCCGAGAGCCACAAGGCCCGCGCCCATTCCGAGAAAACTGCGACGTGAGGAGGACGAGCTCGGGCTCTTGGGGGAATTATTCACAGGTCATTTCGGGAACAGAGTGGTGAAGAAGAAGTCAGTCGCTGGTGACGTCGACGCAGGCGTCGTGCATCCATTCGTCTACGCCCTGGCACCATTCGCGCCAGCGCTTGGCCACATCGGGTCGTTCGGCTTCAAGAGCAGAGGCGACGCGCAACTCCCGTTCGAGGACGTTGCTCTTGCGCAGGCGATTCAGGTCGCTGCTGCGCAAGTCCGCTAGAGTCAAAGCCGTGGCCAGCAAAGCTGTGGAGGTGCGCTGCAACTCCACGCCGTCCAGACGCGACATACGATCTAAGCCGGTGTGATAGGTAAAGTCCGTGAAGTGCCAAATCAGGATGGCCGGAATCTTGCGCGCCAGGAAAATGTCGTGGTCGCTGCCCCCTTCCCAGGGATTCTCGGAGGTGTGCCAACCACCCACGTGCAGCCCGGTGTCCACCAAGGCGACACGGGCGATAAGCGACACGGCGCTCGGCAGCAAGTCTTCTAACGAAACCCGGCCCGCGCCCCAGGGTGTGTGCTTATCGGGCGGCAACGTGTCGAGCGCGCCAGGATCCGGCGACCGTTCGAGCAAGCAGCGGGCCCCGGTGCGCGAGTGGGACTGGCCAAGCATGTCGGCAGAGATGCCGGCGATGACCTTGCGTTGATTGTGCTCCAACCAAATGGCCGACTGCCGCATCTCATCGCCAAAGACGAAGGCCACCGTACGGCTAGTGGCGGGAAGTTTGGACTCTTGCACCAGGCGCCCGTAGGTGACGGCGGCCTGGCATAGGCCCCCGACTCCACTGGCGTTGTCACCGGCACCAGGCTCCTGTACATGCGAGACCATGGTCACCACTTCATGCGGCCGATCCTCTCCGATCACACGGGCGACCAGGGTGCGCAGTTGAACGCCTGTCTGCACGCGCACCTGCGCCTGGAAGTGCAGTTGAATCCCCCCGTGCTCCAAGGACAGGGCTCGCAGCCTGGCGTGGGTGCGCGCCGAGATCTGCGCCGTAGGGATCATCACGCTGGGCGATAGGGTTCTGAACTGAATCGCGTCCAGATGCTCATCGCCTCCATTGGGATCGATGGTGAAGCTCGCGTTCGATGAGCAGAGGACGGCCGCCGCGCCGTCCTTGCCATGGCGCGCAATCGCGCGACTGCCGAGCCCGCGGTCCGTAACAAGAATGCACCCGGGCTGAATATCAGCCGCATCGAAGACAAGCGTCCCGCGAACATCGGCCGAGGGAGCGTGGATGGGCAGCATGACCCGATCCGGATCGCCTGGTGCGTCGAAGGCATGCAACACAAGTGCCTGCGTGCCTGCGCCCAATTCGACGCTGATGCGACCGCTGACGGGGGTCCAGGCCGGAGAGCGCATGGGGGTTAGAATCTCCTCCAACTCGAACCCGGGCTGCTTGCCGAAGCCAGCGGCTTCCAATTCTTTGCGCACTCGGTCGAGGCTGGCGTTGTAGCCCTCGTTGCCGGGAGCGCGATAGAAGCCGTCCACATAAGTCACCACCTGCATGGCTTCTGCCACCTGGTAGCGATCGTGAATCACCCCGACGAAGCGAGCGCTGGCGCCGGTGCCCGGCGCCACCGCAGGTCCCTGATGCCCTTGCACTTCCACGGGGGAAGACTGAGGGTAGGCAAACAAGAGAGGGCTGCCCGCAAGCAGCAACAGCCCCGAGAACACGTGTCGATTCAAATTTTATCCGCCTTCAGCAGCGCGCTATCCATGGGACCTGGCAAAACGGACTGTTCGCCCGAGAGATCGAGGCATTGCACACGGAACCACTGCCTAACCCCGGAGGACCAGGTGTTCCAGTCCGCGACCGCATTCGGTTCCTCTGCAAGCGTGGCCGCTTCGACCCGCATCTGCCGCTCGAGGTCGATGCAGCGCAGGTAGCGTGTTAGGTCGCCCGGGGCAGGATCCGCTAGGGCCATGCCCGTCGAAAGCGCAGCCACCGC
>JBLIMI010000485.1:0-3684 GCA_047638655.1 Minisyncoccia bacterium
GGCAGCCGCTGGTCTGAAAGTCGCCTCCAAGTTAATGGTGACCCCCGGAAGCGATCGCGTTCACGAGACGATTGCCCGCGACGGGCAAATGGAAGCCTTGCAGAGCGTGGGAGCTACGGTCTTGGCCAACGCGTGCGGACCCTGCATCGGCCAGTGGCGTCGAGATGACATCAAGAGCGGCGATCGCAATTCGATCTTGACCTCCTTCAATCGCAACTTCCGCGGGCGCAACGACGCCAACCCCGCCACATTGGCCTTCATCGGCTCACCCGAGTTGGTGACCGCCATGGCCTTTGCCGGCCGACTTGACTTCAACCCGCTGACCGATTCCTTGCCAACTCCGGACGGCGGGCAGTTCCGCTTCGCCGCGCCCACGGGACAGACTCTACCGGAGCATGGTTTCGCAAACCCCCAGGGAGGCTTTCTGGCACCACCCGAGGAACCCGGAAGTGTGGAAGTGATCATCGCGGAGTCCTCCGAACGCTTGGAACGCTTGACTCCCTTCGCTCCTTGGGATGGCGAAGATCCGGCCGACCTGCCGATCCTTTTGAAAGCTGAAGGCAAGTGCACCACGGACCACATCTCTGCGGCTGGACCCTGGCTCAAGTATCGCGGGCACCTCACCAACATCAGTGGCAACCTGTACTTGACTGCAAAGAACGCGTTTTGCGACGCGGCTGGCCTGGGAGTCAATCAGCTCAGCGGCGAAGAGCAAGCACTGCCGGATCTGGCTCGTGCCTATCGCGCGGCCGGTCAAGACTGGGTCGTGTTCGGCGACGAGAACTTCGGTGAAGGAAGTTCCCGCGAGCACGCTGCCATGGAACCACGGCTGCAGGGCGGGCGCGCGATCATCGTGCGCAGCTTCGCGCGCATTCACGAGACGAACCTGAAGAAGCAGGGGGTCTTGCCGCTGACTTTTGTTCAGCCTGCCGACTACGATCTGGTACGCGTGGACGATCGCATCACCTTGACAGGAGTTCAACTGCTCGCGCCCGGAAGTGAAGTGGTCGCCGAGCTGAGGCACGCTGACGGGAGCGTGGATCGACTGCCCCTGTGCCACACCTTCAACGAGGATCAGATTGAGTGGTTCAAAGCCGGCTCAGCGCTCAACAAAATTCGCGCAGCGAATGGCGCTGGCTAGGGCGTTGAACCCGACTCGACGATTCCACGGGTCAAGAGGCTCCAAAAGAGTCGCGTGCAGAGAACCGGATGCCGGCGCACCAGGCTCCGGAGAGGGGAGGCGCCGAGGTACAGCACTTCGGAGTCCGCCTGGGCACGGAGTTCCGTCTCCGCCGGCTCGGTGCGCGTAAGGTCGCGTTCACCGAGGTAGTCGCCATGATTTGATCCAAGTCCGGATACATCTCCATCTACGAGCACATACAGCCCGTCCATGAGCTGGCCTTGGGCAAGCACTAGCTCGCCCGACTCGTAGTTGCGCGACTCCATCACTTCGAGCACCAGCGAAAGGTGGCGTGATGAGAGTTGGCTTAAGAAGGGTACGAACGTGAGCGCATCCAGCCGGCGTTGCACCGTCTCGGCCTTGGCCTCCGCAGCCTGACTGACCTTGCGAGGGACTTGAATCACGATGCTCGTGATGTTGTCGGCTCCACCTCGTTCGATCGCCAAGGAAGTGAGCGCTTCCGGGAGACCGGAGAGATCCGGCCACGCGAGGAGTTCGGTGAGTTCCAGGTCATCGAAGTAGCGATACAGTCCGTCAGTGCAGACGAGGTAGGCGTCGCCCGGCAAGACGTTCAAGCATGAGGTGTCCACGAGAACTGCTGACTGGGCGCCTACCACGCGAGTGAGTGCGTGGGAGAGCTGACTCTTCTCAACTTCCTCGGGGGCGAGCTGGCCCCGCCGACAAAGTTCGGCGGCCATCGTGTGGTCACTCGTCAGTCGCTGTAGCTCGCCGTCTCGGAGCAGGTAGATGCGGCAGTCACCAACATGCCCCACGACCAAGCTGCTACTCCAGAGTAGACCCAGCGTGAGGGTCGTCCCCATCCCCGCATACTCGGTACAGGACTCCGCCAATTCACACACGGCGCGACTGGCCTCGTTGATCGCTTCGTCGACCAAGATCCGGACTGCATAATGCCCGTCCTTGGCAAGCAAGGCTTCCTGGAGCAAGGCAGCTTGTTCCGTGACATGGCGGACAGCAACTTCAACGGCGGTTTTGGACGCTACCTCTCCGGCTGCGTGCCCTCCCAGACCGTCGCAAACCACAATCAGATCTCCGCCCAGCGCGATTGCGAAGTGGTCCTCGTTCACATCCCGGACCTTGCCCTGGTGGGTTGTTCCGTAGCTCGTCGCTTTCATCGCATGCGCGTCCTGCGCCATCGGCGCCCGTGACTTGCCCCCTCGGCCGCACAGCGTTTGCGGCGGCCGGCCCGATCAGATTCTCAACGGCGAAGAGATTAAGCCGGCGATGGCCGAATAGTGTTGGGAAATCACCCTTGCGCCCAGCGGATTCTGTTGTCATAAGTGGGCGAACGCTCACGTGAAACTCTGAGTGCTCCCCGAGCTCAAGAACAGAGTCGAGCCGTTTCCAGGCCATTCGCCCCCTCAATGAACGATGCGGGAAGTTACAGTTGGTGTCGCCCCGGACCTGGACAGCCTGGCTCCCTGGCGCTATGGATTGGTTATTGCCTCTGGATGGAACGCAAAGCTGCGCGCCGTCTTGGTCAACGACTCTCTCAGTCGCGGTGCACCGATGCTTGCCCAGGGTGATGTTCTGGCCGAGTGGCTAGGGCGCTTCAGACAAGTCTGGACGTCGCAGGCCGATGAAGTTGTTAGGCGTCTACGTGAGCAGGCCAAGAGCCGGCGAGTCGAGCTCGACGTCGTTCGCCATGAGGGCCGGGTCGTCGACAAGCTCCTCGAAGTTGGCAAGGATTCCAGCTTGATCATCGCGGGCCGCGGAAGAAGCTCGGGCGTGAACCCCGGGTCCCTGGGCAGCCGCGGGGAGCAGCTCGCGCGCCGCTGCCGTAGCGCGCTGTTCATGAGCCCACTTGAGTATCGGGAACCTGAACGAGTCATCGCAGCTTATGCGGCCAAAGCGCAAGGGGACCGGGTGCTCGATCTCGCGTGCGATCTGGCCAAGGCGCTCGGCAAGGAACTGATCGTGCTGACTGCCGGCATGGATCTCGACCGCATTCGAGCCATTCAGGAGTTGGCTCGCGCAAGGCTCTCCGATCGCGACGTGCAGGTCGAGTTTGAGGCCCTGCCCGGCAAACCTGAATCAGTCATCCCCGCAAGAGTCGGGAGCGAGGATGTGCTGGTCCTCGGTCCTCATGGACGCTCGCCCATCTACAGGATGTTGCTGGGGCGGGTGACCGATAATGTCATCCGCGCCGTCAGTGGCCCCTTTGTGCTAACCGCCAAGGAAGACTGATGAACAAGGTAGAACTCCAATCCTAGGTGGTCCGAATCACCAGCAAGCTGGCGAAGCTGGCCGCCGAGCACTATGACCACGAGGTGCTCGAGCAGGCTCAAGAGTCTCTCTTGAAGCTGTGAAGACCGCATCGCGAAAACTACTTCAGCGCGAAGTTGAATCCCTCGCCGGGCTCATCGCAAGAAACGTCGAGGCCTGGCGGGACTACAAGTCGATACCCCGGAGGGCTCCCCTGGCTTACATGCGAGGGCGCACGTTGGTCGGATGCCTTCGTGATTCTCGATGAAGCACAGAAG
>JBLIMI010000486.1:0-3682 GCA_047638655.1 Minisyncoccia bacterium
TGAGGTTTTGATGGGTCAAGACACCCTCTAAGCGCGGCCTCAGACCAGCGATCAAGGCGGCACAAGCCGCCCCGCCTTCCTCCAGGGCGATCAGTCGTTGTGCGATGATGCCCACCGGATCGTTCTGAGCAGCCAGCAGCTCGAGATCCACCTTGGGACGGGTCTCGTCGAAGACCTTGTCTACAAAGTAGTGCGTGTCGTTCAGCAGCAATTCCAGGGTCAGCGCATGGCGCATCGCATCGCGAATCTCTGACAGTGGCGCGCCGCAGCTACCAACCAGCCGCAGCCGCACACCCACCACACGCGCAGCACCGAGAGTCGAGCCCAACTCCGCTTCAAACTCGTGCAAGCTGCGCACCAACGCCGACTGGATGCGCTCCGAGTCCTCGCAAGCCTGCACGTCCACCTCCAGCGTCTCCCAGCGGACGGGGCTCAAAGGGATGTGTTCCATTTCCCAATGCCCAGACTCAGCTGTCGCGAGCCACGGACCATGGGCACCTGTCTCGCCAGGATCGAGCCCCACCAATGAACCGAGATAACCCACAGGCCGGCCCCCTCCGCGAATGGTGGGGCCGTGGTTGTGACCCAGAAACCAAGCTGAGATGCTCATGTCCAACTGAGCCAGGGACGTCTTCGAAACCGGGGCGTAGCGACGATCGCTGCCATCCAGATCACAATGCAAGAGACCGACGGTCTTCAGATCGTCAGGAGCCCCATCCCCGTACCTGCCCGCGCGCATGTCACTGGACATGGAATCGAGCGGGTTGCTCTCAAAGTGAGTTCTCGGAAACGACCAACCGATGACGCGCAAGATGGGCACACCAGCGCGAGAGATGATGTGACTATGCCACTCACCACTGCGGCCTAGCAGCTTCACGTGCGGCAGTTCATCCGCCAGACGTGGCAAGGCCTCCACATCATGATTGCCCGCCACACAAACGACCTCGATCCCTTCACGTTCGAGCCGACGGACGCCTTCTTGCAAGGCACCATAGGCTTCCATGAAGTGGTTCTTGGAATCGACCACATCGCCGGCGAGCAGAACCGCGTCCACTTTTTCTGCGATGGCACGCTCAACCACTGCCCGCCAGGCAGCCCTTGGATCCAAGTTGTGATTGGAACGTAGCTCCTCCGGCAAGCGGGTCGGCCGCCTGCCCAGATGCATGTCACCGACGCATAGAAGTCTGGCTTGCACTGGTAATGGGCCCTCGACGATTACAGGGACTTGGAGACTTTTTCGTGAACGTCCTTCGACAGAGTGGGCACGGCCAGGATCTTGCCCAGCTCTCGCTTGAGGAGGTCTTGACGATCAACGCCAAGTCGACGCCAAGCCAACAGAGGATCCACCAAACGCGAAGCCACCTGGGGGTTGATGGCGTCCATGGCAATCACCTGACTCGAGAGCAACTCGTAACCCGCTCCATCGAGAGCGTGGAAGGCACCGGGATTGCCCGCTGCAAAGGCACCAATCAAGGAACGGGCCCGGTTGGGGTTCTTGAGGGTGAAGTCCGGGTGCGCGCACAACTTCATCACGCGCTGGGTAACGTCGGGCAAGTCACTAGTGGCCTGTACCGTGAACCACTTGTCGAGCACCAGCGGCTCGTCCTTCCAGCGCTCATAGAAACTGGCGAGGGCCTCTTCCCGTTCCGGCCCGGGAAGATCTGTCAAGCAAGACAAGGCGGCCATCGAATCGGTCATGTTGTTGGCAGCCTGCATGCGCTCCGTACACAACGAGCGCGCCGCATCATCCTCAAGAGCGGCCAAGTAGCTCAGTGCCGTGTTCGCCAGTGCTCTACGCCCCACCGCTTCGTGGTTGAACACGTAGTCACCGGCGGTTTGATTGGCTTCGAGGGCTGCCCGGAATTCCTGGGCCAATGCGTTGGCGATTTGCTTGCGCGCTGCCGAACGGACCTTGTGCACCGCCACAGGATCGGAAACCGGCATGCGATCGGCCAGCCAGGACTCGCCCGGAAGGGAGAGCGCCATGGCTTTCAGTGAGCGATCCAGTCGTTCGTCCGCCAGGGTCGTTCGCAGCGCATCGATGAGGTCCGCCGGCAATTCCCAGCTCGCACCCGCCTGAAACTTGGCCACACCATCGAGCAGAAGTTGTGTGCCGTACTGCTGACCCGCGTCCCAACGATTGAAGGAGTCCTCGTCGTGAGCCATCAGCAACGCATAGTCCGCGGGTGATCGCTCGTAGTCGAGGATCATCGGCGCGGAGAAGTTGCGCAACACGGAGGCCACGGGACGGCCGTTGAGCCCCACGAAAGTGAAGGTCTGCTTGGTCTCGGTCAGCTCCAACACACGGCTTGTGGCGCAGGGCGCTGGCTCGCCTTCGAGTTGTAGAGCAAGCGCGTTGCCATCCGCATCCATCAGGCCCGTCAGCACCGGGATGTGAAATGGTTTCTTATCCTCGGCTGTCATGTCCGGCGTCGCGGGGCAGGACTGCGCAAGGGTCAGGCGAAAAGTCCCGCTCGCTTCGTCGAACTCGTCCGTGACCTTCAGGGTCGGCGTGCCTCCCTGCAGGTACCAACGAGATAGCTGATCGAGGTCGACGCCAGTGGCATCGGCCATGGACGCACGAAAGTCGTCGCAAGTGACCGCTTGACCATCGTGGCGTTCGAAGTACAAGTCCATGCCTTTGCGGAAGCCAGCCGCGCCGAGCAAGGTGTGGTACATGCGGACCACTTCCGAGCCTTTCTGATACACCGTCGCGGTGTAGAAGTTATTCATCTCGATGTACGACTCTGGACGAATCGGGTGGGCCATGGGCCCCGCATCTTCCGCGAACTGCCGGCCTCGCAGACCGCGCACGTTTGCGATTCGTTCCACAGCTTCCGAGTGCATGTCCCCAGAGAACTGCTGGTCGCGAAAAACGGTCAATCCCTCCTTTAGGGTCAGCTGGAACCAATCGCGACAAGTCACACGGTTCCCTGTCCAGTTGTGAAAGTACTCGTGGGCGATCACGCCCTCGATCGAACCGTAGTTGGTATCCGTGGCCGTTTCGGGTTTAGCCAACACACAACTCGAGTTGAAGATGTTGAGTCCCTTGTTCTCCATGGCTCCCATGTTGAAGTCATCCACGGCCACGATCATGAAGAGATCGAGGTCGTATTCGAGACCAAAGACTTCCTCATCCCAGGTCATAGACTTCTTCAACGAATCCATGGCGTGTTGAGTCTTGTCGCTGTTTTGCGGCTCGACGTAGATTTCGAGACTGACCTCGCGACCAGACTTCGTAGTGAAGCTGTCCTTCAGGCAAGAGAGGGTGCCCGACACCAGTGCGAACAAGTAACTCGGCTTTTTGAATGGATCCTCCCAACGTGCCCAGTGGCGACCGCCTTCGAGGTCGCCGTTTCCTATACGGTTGCCGTTCGAGAGCATGACCGGGTTGCTGGCCTTGTCGGCTTCCATGTACGTGGTGAACTTCGCCATCACGTCAGGACGGTCGAGGTACCAGGTGATGCGCCGGAAGCCTTCCGCCTCGCACTGGGTGCTGTAGTTGGCGCCGGGCTTGTACAAACCCGAGAGCGCCGTGTTGCCACGCGGGTTGAGCTTGACCTCGGTGCACAGAACGAACTCGTCCGCGGGTGCGGGCAAAGTCAAGTGGTCGTCCGTCACCGTGTAGCTATCGAGCGCCAGCACTTCTCCATCTACCGACAAAGAGACGTGTTGCAACTCT
>JBLIMI010000487.1:0-3671 GCA_047638655.1 Minisyncoccia bacterium
CGCGATCAAGACCCGCGCCGGTTCCAAGGCCCAACGCAAACGGTCGGATCGCTGCACGCAATCCTCAAGCGCCCGCGGCAAAGCGTCCGTTGGAAGCGCAAGCCACTGCTCGCACTCACGGCGCCAGGCACCCTCCACTTGATCGAGCAACACACGCGCCGCCAACTCACAGGGTGCCTTCGCCAAGGCCAGCCGTGCGCGGTCTTCCAGTACCAAGACGGAATTGGGTGCCTCGCGGCCACGAGCTGCTTCCAACAAGCGCCGCACGAGAGGCGGGCTGCCGTGCACGTGCAACTCCACCTCCTGTGGCGAGTGCACACAGATCAAGACCTCGTCCACGCGCTCACCGTCGACTTCAAGCTGGGCAAACCGCAACGCTCCCGATTCAGCGCAGGCCACGCCCCATGTCGAGAGCAGATCGAAAGCACCAGCGCCTTGCAACGTGAGCACACTCACGCCGCCAGGACCACCGGCCGTGCGTTCGGTCACGGCCACCGGCTTCAACGGGACCGGGCTCATTGGACGCCGGGTAGGGACGCCAGCAATCCACGATGCACCAGCCACGGATCTTGACGGGGTTCCCTTCCGTCAAAGAGGGCGGCATTCGCGAGGACTGCGCGAGCACTTCCGGTCAACCAAAGAGGCGCCTGCTCGAGACCCGTCTCCTGGCCGATGCGACGCACAAGTTCGGACGCGGCACCTTGAAACCCGACGTGCAGCCCCGAGCGCAGAGCTTCCCGGGTGTCGCGGCCAAGGGCCGGAACATCCCCCTCCGTGTCCACTTCGTACAGTTGACGTGCGCCCTCTCCCAAGGCCCAGGCCAAGAGCGCAGGGCCAGGGGCGATGGCTCCACCAAGGAAACGCGGCGCGCCCTCAAACACATCCATCGCATCCACCGTCAAAGCAGTGCCGGCGTCCAGCACGATGGCTGGCTGACCCAATTGCGACCAGGCGCCGAGGGCAGCGTAGAGACGATCGCGCCCCACGGTATGCGCTTCGCGGCAGTCCACCCGCAGAGCTGGGGCAGGATTGAATTCCACCACGCGCGCCGCCTCTCTGGCAATCTCAACCACGCGCTCTGCTTGCTCTTCGTGGGCGACGCTGGAAATGGCGATGCAGTCCCAAGTGGACTCTCCGGGCTCTTGCATCTCGGCCCGCAGAACGGTCTCCCAATTCGCTTCCCAGGAAATCCGCAGGTGAGTCGGATCACCCTTCCCCCAGCGCGCCAATTTGAGCGCGCTGTTGCCGAGGTCGATAGTGAGCACGTTCCCCATAGCAACTGTGGGCAAGCGGAGAGCTGTTTACTCTTCCGGTGGGCTCTCGAAGGTCATGGTGCGTTGCTTGCCCTTGTTCTCGACCACCACGATCCACTTGTCGTACTTGTCCTTGTTGTTCTTCACGAAAGAGATCGCTTCGGAAGAACTGCTCACGGCGTGACCATTGATGGACTTGATGATGTCGCCACTTTGCCCACCATGGCCCGCTATTTTCCCGCCGGGCTTGACGGTCTTCAACTCGATGCCGTCGTACTTGCCAAGCTTCGCGTTGTAGTGGCGTGAGTGTCGCACCTCACGGGCGATGATGCCGGCAAAGTCATCGGAGAAGTCGCGGGCGTCTTCGAATCCGATTCGGAATTGATCTTGGCCGAAGGCCGTCGTTCGCTCGGGCCGCCAGAGCGACACGTCCAGAGCGGGCATGGCCTGGGCCGTGGGGACGACTTCGGGGTTGCCCTCACCAACCACGTAGATGTCCACGCCGGTCTCAAAGGTCTTGTAGGGAACCGTCTCGTCCTCGAACTCCAGACCCTCAAAGCTGAAGGTGATGCCATCCAATGCGGTCATGGCTTTGACGGTGGCGTAGTCCAGGGGTCTCGGCAAGACATCCCCGATCATCACCACACTGGGAAATGCGTCTGGTTTGGTCGTGACACCGGAGTTTGGCTTGTACTTGATCCAGGCTTTGCTGCGATCCGGAGACGTCAAGCTCTCCTGTACCAGGGCAATGGTGATCACATCCGCGACCAGCTTGCGCGCCACCGGCTTGGGTGTGGAGTCTTGCTTGGGCTGGTCTATGACCTTGCGCGGGGGAGCGCCGGTCCAGTCCAGGAGGTTGGCCAGGGAACGATTCTTGGGCTCGTAGTAGTAAGCCCGCTCGATGGCGGCCACCGTAACCAGGCTGCTCAGGGGGCCTTCGGGGATCTCGGCACTGTCCAGAATGCGCTTGGCTTCCACCGCAGAAATGCGGGGACCGAGGATTTCGGGATGCTCATAGAAGTCCCAAACAGAATAAAGCACCCCAGCAGTCAGGCTGGCGGAGACAATCCAGGAGAGAGCCTTGATCGAGTTGATGTTCATGGTCGAGCCGTGGAGGGCGTTTTGCAGGGCTTCCTGGGGGGGGGCTGGGCGGAATCCAGCCTACGTCCTGGGGACGCTCTTGCCCAAATGATCTTCCAGGCTACTGATAAGAATCTTCGGCGACGGGTTCACTCCCCCCCCGCCATGCGCAGGCCGGGGCCGGAGTCATCATGGGGCGAGGAGGGCCTGGGGGGCCCGCTGGCTGAGGGCCCGGAACGCCCGGAGCGCCCGGGTCGCCCGTGGCTGGCGGTGATCCCTCGAAGGGCCAGGACCAGATCATCGGGCCGGTCACTGGCTGCCAGCGCTTCCTTCAGATCCACTAGGTGGTTGACCACGTGCTGGCGCAGACATTGATTGAAGGAGATCAGGCCCTCTTCCGTGCCTTGCTCAATCACGCGAGCCAACTCGGCGGTCTTGCCCTCAGCGAGCAATTGTCGCACCTGAGGTGTCGATGTAAGCAACTCGAAGGCGGGCACCAGCCCCCCGTTGTCCATCCTCCCCACAAGTCGCTGACTCATGACACCGGCCAAGTTGTCGGAGAGTCGCGACCGAACCTGATCGTGTTGCTCCGCTGAAAAGAAGGAGAGGATCCGATCCACCGTTTGAGGAGCGTTGACTGTGTGCATCGTACTGAGCACCAAGTGTCCCGTTTCGGTGGCGTCGAGGGCAGCATTGACGGTCTCCGCGTCGCGCATCTCGCCGATCAAGATCACGTCGGGACTTTGTCGCAGCGCATGCCGCAAGCCATCTCCGAAGTCGGCGCAGTCCGTGCCCACTTCCCGTTGGCTGATGACGCAGTTCTTCTCTGTGTAGATCAGCTCTACAGGATCCTCGAGGGTGATCACGTGGCGTTCTACGTTTTCGTTCATGTACTGGATCATGCCCCCCAACGTTGTCGACTTGCCCGAGCCGGCAATGCCCGTCACGAGAATCAAACCGCGGCGGCGCATGGCCAGCTTGCGCAGGGGTTCAATGGGCAGCCCGAGGGCGCCCAGGTCGGGTGCTTTCTCGCTGATGCGGCGGATGACCACCGCCGGTTCGCCCATCTGCTTGTAGGCGTTGAGACGAAAACGCCCCAGACCGTCTAGCTGTAGAGAGGCGTCGGCGGATCCTGTTTCGCGCCAGGTGTTCATTCGTTCCTTGCCCATCACGCCCTCGAGGACTTCGAGCAACGGACCGGGCCCAGGAACACGACCGGGTAGGAAGTGAATTTTGCCCGCCACCCTTCGCGACGGGCGCGCGCCAGCCCGAAGGATCAAGTCGCTGGCCTCGGCATCGACCATGTCAGCCAACCAGGCTTCCAATTTGTGTCGCGGC
>JBLIMI010000488.1:0-3661 GCA_047638655.1 Minisyncoccia bacterium
GGATACATGAACTGGTTCCTGAACGGCGCTGTGGAAAATCCGGGTGCTGAGCCGCGCAAAGCCATGCCCTCGGCTCCGGCCACCAGCGTCACTTTCCGTGGTGCGGGCAGCAACATCATCTACATCGATTGGGAGAACGACCTCTTGATCGTGGTGCGCTGGATTGACCGTTCCATGGATGCTTTCGTGGGCCGGGTGCTGGCCGCCCTCGAGTAACCTCGTTCCATCAATAGAAGAGCGGATCCAGCACGGTTTCGCTCAAGAACAGTGAGCCGCTGGCCCGGTGAGCCACTTGCACGGAGAGGTTCAGCCCGAGCAAAGCTGGGCTCGAAGGAATCGGCGTCGAAAGCGTCGCTTCACCCTGAGCGTCCGCCATCACCGCGCTGACTTGCAAGCGATCATTGCGCAGCAACCAGAGGGACCCACTCGTTCCAGCCGGGTGCGTGGGCAACGGCGACCGATTCCCGGTCAGGAAGAGAGCGAAAGAAGCACCCTCGCGCCTCGTCGCCACTTCGAGGCTCGTGCCCAGGCGTGCGGGGGCGAGCAAGGTCACATCTCTCTCGCCCGTGTCGTAAAGCCGAACTTCTCCGGTGGAACCAAACTGGTTGGCATGCAAGTTCTTCGTGACCACAGCCAAGCGCGTGCCCGAGGCGTCCAGGTCGAGCCCCATTGCACTCCCCGGTAGGTTGATTTTGAGTACGGGCTCAGTCTGTCCCCGCTCGAGCAGAATCACCTCAGGGGCCATGTCACCACGGCCCCAGGAAGCAAATGCAATGCGGCGCCCATCCGCCGTCATGTCCACCGCCACCGGCGCATTTTGCAAGCTGCCCATGGATCCGTTTTGAATGATTTGATTCAGAACGACGTGTGTCATTCCTTCGTAGACTTCCAAGCGCAGCACGTCCAACTGCCGAAAGTGCCACCAAGCAGCGGCATAGGTCTCGCCAGCAGCAGAGACCGCAACCCTAGAAGCCACCTGATCGTTGCTCGCCTGTGTCAAGTGCGTCAGCGAGTAGTTCGCTCCGATCTCGTCGTAGACACGCAGGGCTCCCACGAAGCCCGCGACCAATCTCGAGCCATCGGCGGAGAGCGCCAGAGTCACCGCGTGCTTGCCCAGGGTTTGGTCATGTAGCACGACTCCGTTGGCATCGAGGATCAGCAGACGTGACCCGATCGCCATGACCGTGCGTTCTCCGTCCTCGGAGAGTTCCAAAGCTTGCAAGCCAGCGCCCACGAAATCGAGCGCGAAGATCGTCGCTCCACTGCGGCCATCCAGTCGCCGCAAATGCACGCTGCCCGTCTGGTCGTCGAAGGCGGCCGCGACCAATTCGTCCCCGGCCCCATCTACGGCCAACAACGCCGGGCCATTGGCCACGAACGGAAAAGGGTGACTCCACTCCGGTGAAAAATCTCCGCCGCCACCAAGGTGCAAGGCGCTGTGGCGCGCCACCACCGTCCGGCGATGAAGCAGGTCGGGCTCCGGATAGTGCGCCAAGCTGAAGAGTTGATCTCCCTTGGGACCGGCCGCCAGGTCCAAAACATGGGAAGCCAAGCCGATCGCCGGATCCTGATAGACCGGAGCGGCCACCCCAAGTTCCGGGGCCGCATAGGCCAGCAACTTGCGACTGCCCACCTGGGTGCCCACCCAAACCAACTCGTCGCGGGCACCAAAAGTGACCGCGCTAGGTATCCAAGGTTCGGCCAGGTCTGCCCCGTCGATCCACTTCAAACCGCCATCGAAAGGACCCGCAAAGCCCTGTGTAGCCGCTATCGCCTGGCTGGATAACCCCATCAAGACGAGGGCAAGAAGGGTCGGGCGGAGGGCCGTTCGGTGCATGGTCATTAAGAAGGAGGCGCGGGGGGCAGGCTTACCCTTCAAAACTACCCTCGAAAGCGGGACAAGGTCGGGACGGCATTCCGACTCTCAGGACAGCGTTCCCAATGGCTAGCCCTTGGCCTATGGCTGCCGATTCACTATCCTTTTGGCCGGAATCCAGCAGACCAGCGGGAGAGCGTCGGACCCTTTGGGCACCCGGCCGCCGAAGGGGCAAGTTCTTGATCGAGAACGAATCTCTCAGGCAAAGAGGACCCTGGTCTGATCCACTCCTGAACAACCGTCCATGTGGCGGAACTTCGAACAGGGGCGCCACTTGACCCAAACGGGTCCTAGGCGCCCTTTTTCAGTGTCTCCAGCCTTTCTCGATAACCCAAGTCCAATGAAACAGACCCCCCTGCACGCCGTTCACGAGAAGTCAGGCGCCAAAATGGTCGACTTCGGTGGCTGGCATATGCCTGTCCAATACGGCCCCATTCTGGAGGAGGCCAAGCGTGTGCGCAGCGCCGCCGGACTCTTCGACCTGGGTCATATGGGCCGCGTGTCGGTCACGGGCAAGGATCACTTGCGCTACCTGGACGCCCTCGCGACCAACTACGTGGCGCGCATCCCCGAAGGGTCGATCCGCTACACGCTATTTTGCAAAGCGGACGGCAACCCCATCGATGACCTGCTCGTCTACCGCTCCGAGAATGAAGTCTACTTGGTCGTGAACGCCTCCAACACGGACGCGGTGCTGGAGTGGATGAACGCCCACACGGACGGCTTCGAGGTCGAAATCGATCACCGCACGGAACGCGAGACCATGATCGCCTTGCAGGGTCCGGAAGCCCTAAACGTGCTCAAGACGGTCACCTCGGATTGTGACATTGAGAAACTCGGCTACTACAAGTTCACCTTCGGCACGGTGGCCGGCATCTCGAACATGCGCATCAGTCGCACGGGCTACACGGGTGAGAATGGCTTCGAGTTGTACTTCCCCAACGCGGACGCCGAGCACGTTTGGAATGCACTGCTCGAAGCCGGCAAGGCTGCGGGGGTCGAACCCATCGGTCTGGCCGCCCGCGACACTTTGCGACTCGAAGCGGGCATGCCCCTCTACGGTCACGAGATCGATGGCGAGCACAACCCAGTCGAAGCCGATCTGGGCTTCGCGATTTCCTTCGTCGAGGAGAAAGGCGACTGGATCGGTCGCGACGCCCTCGACCGCATTCGCAACGCGCCTACGCGCAAGTTGATGGGGCTGGTCACAGACGGCAAACGCGTGCCTCGTCAGGGCTACGGCATCTTCAATGGAGATCAGCATGTGGGCGACATCTGCTCCGGGGCCGTCTCCCCCACCCTCGACAAGAACATCGGTACCGCCTACGTCCCGATCGACCTCGCTCACGCGGGCAAGACCCTTGAAATGGACATGCGTGGCAAACGACAAACCGTCGAACTCTGCGCCCTGCCCTTTTACTCACGAACGCGGAAGTAGCCCACGCTGCTTCCCTCTTTATTTCAAGCAACAACAACTCCCACAGGACGGGTGAGCCTCACCCGAAACGAATCATGCGCCCCGACGACCGCCAATACCTGTCTTCTCACGAGTGGATCAAAATCAATGGTGACATCGCCACCATCGGCATCACCGACTTCGCCGTCGAAGAACTCTCCAGTGGCAACGAGGGCGACCTCGTTTACTGCGACATGCCCGAAGTGGGTCGCGAACTCGAGACTGGCGAGACCTTCGGTGAGATCGAATCGGTCAAGGCCGTGGCCGACCTCAACTCACCGCTCCCCGGTGAAGTGACCGAAATCAACACCGCCATCGAGGACCACCTG
>JBLIMI010000489.1:0-3652 GCA_047638655.1 Minisyncoccia bacterium
GATCCTCGGTGGCATCGGCGCAGTGGCCGTTGGTGCTGCTGGTTGGATGGCGGCCTACACGATGTACGTGGCCCTGAAGGATGCCAAGGTCCACGGGGACGCGAAGAGGGCAGCCCAACTCGAGGCACGCAAGGTATCTCGCAAGTCGCGCTAGTCCAGCGATGAGCGCCGATCAGGATCCTGCAGCAACGGGGGCCTCGCAAGGGGGCGCCGGAGCCACGGGTTCGCGGCGTGCTGGCTCCCACGGCACAGGTGAACCTCCCCAACCCAAGACGGCGGGGGAGATGCTCGCCATGGCGCGCTCGTTTCTCGAGCGCAAACAAATCGAAGAGTCGCGCCTTGAGGCGGAGTTGCTGGTGGCCCATGCCCTCGGGGTCTCCCGCTTGGGACTCTTCATGGCGCTCGAGCGGCCGCTTTCCCGAGTGGAGGTGGATGGAGCCCGGGACGCCCTGGTGAGACGCGGCAAGCGCGAACCCGTTGCGTACATCACCGGCAGTCGTGAGTTCTATGGTCGAGACTTCGCCGTGGCTGCCGGAGTTCTCATTCCGCGCCCAGAGACCGAACTGCTGGTGGACCTGGCCCGCGAGCGTTGCGCGCAATTGGGTACGCAAGATCCTCTGCTGCTATCGGATCTTGGAACGGGCAGCGGTTGTTTGGCGATCACCCTGGACCTCGAGATTGAGAACGCGCGCCTCTTGGCCGCTGACATTTCGCCTTCGGCAGCCCTGCAGGCGCGGCACAACGCGCAAGCCCTTGGGGCCAGCGTGGAAGTCTTGGTCGGGGATGGCTTTGACTGCCTCCTGCCCCGCGGGCCTTTCCATGGCGTGGTCTCCAACCCGCCTTATGTGATGCGCAGCGAGGAGCCGAGCCTGGCCCCCGAGGTGCGGGACTTCGAACCCGAGTTGGCTCTCTACGCCCCCGACGGCGATCCCGACCATTGGGTTCGCAAGTTGCTTGAGCACATGGACGAATTGCTCTTGCCGGGTGGGTTCTTGTTCGTGGAACTTGGCGCGGCCCAGGGCCCACGGGTGCTCCAACTCGCGCAACAGAGTGGGCGCGAGGCGCGCTTGCACAAGGACCTCGCTCGCCTACCGCGCGTGCTAGAGGTCACGCGCGGCACCTGATGAGTCAATCAGGCTAGGGTTGCTTGGAGTTCACGAACTCCGCCATGGTCTTGGCGTCGATACCTGCCTGAGTTCCGATTTGTTCTAGAGAGCTCTGAGCCTCTGCCAGCAAGGCCTCGCGGATAAAATCGAGGGTGTGGAAGTTGACCGCTTCCCAGGAGTGAAGGCTCGCTGCGTGCTGCGTACCGGCACTCTGGAAGAGGGCCAACGCTGTTTCACGGGGGCTCTGGTAAACGCCATCGCCACTCCAGTCGAGAAAGATGGGATTGGTCGCGCCAAGCGTGTAATCGTTCAGCATGGGCCAGTGGTTGCCCTGGATTCCGTCACCCATGACGACCCACACAAACCAGGCGTCCTGAGCCAGGTGCGTGTCGCGCAGCTCAACGCTCGTGGTGAAAGGCTTGACGTCTACCGAGTCGATCGCGCCGCTCAAGTCCAGCGTTTGGATCAGGGACCCGTTGGCGAAGAGCTGGGCTTCCCGCACTTGGACCCACGACGGGGCTTGAACCTCGAGCTCGATCCGGCACTTGGCTTGCCCCGGTGTGGCCATGCCACCCATGCGAACCGCGTTGTCCTGGTTCTCGATCACAACCGTCGCCTGCACAAAGATGCCCATGGAGACCGAAGTCTGGCCCCGAGCGATCGCCGCGCAAGCCGCGTCCACATCGATTCGAGCCGGGTCGTCCGTGTGGCTGGCCACGTAGGTACGGCCGCCGCCCACGGGATAGCCCACTGTGTGCGAGTCGGAGGAACCCACGGCAAAGACCTTCGCACCGCGATTGAGCAGCGCAAACCAATCTTCGAAGAGCAACATGGGGGCCTTCTCCTCTGTGGTGGAGTTCGCGAGTTCCATGGCGTCGAAGGGGTAGTGGGAGTTGTGGGCGCCCAGACTCTCTCCGGTGAAGTGATTGAGCTGCGTGATGCCGAATGGGCCTTTCTCGTGGCTGGGCCAGCGCGGGTGATTCAGGATGACCACCTGCGCGCCCTTGTTTCGCATGCCGTCCACCAGTTGCACCAAGTCGTGCAGATCGTGGGGCGGGATCTCCTGTTCGGCATCCAGCGGAAAGGCATTGAAGTGCCCGATGGGCGTGGTGACCTCGTTGCCAACCACCGTGGTGAAGTATTCCTCCAAACCCATGCGTGTTTGGTAGGGGCCGTAGTCGGTGTTGTGGTTGTGATCCGTTGAGATGGCCAACTCCACGCCCTCGCCAGCCAGGGTGACCATGCGCTCCTCCACAGAGGAGTCCCCGTGACCACTGAAGGTCAAGGTGTGGATGTGGGTGTCGCAAGCGATGTAGCCCGTGGTGTCCACTTCGCGTTGCAGCTGGAAGATCCCGTTCGGCGCAGTGAGCCCGCCATCCATTTGGCTGCTGTCTGGCCGCGACAGTTCCAGTTCGAGGCTTGCGATGCTCCACTCGGATCCACGCGAGGCCACGACTTGGTACTTGCCAGCGGGGACTTCGCACGTGGCGTTGCCATTGTCCGTGTAGAGCACCCCAGGCCGAACGGCCTGATGCAGAGTGTCGCCGGAGTAGATTTGCGCGGGCTGACCGTTCTCGTCGGTCAAGGACAGGCGCGCTGGAATCGGATTGCCCGTCGACTCTTCGCGGACCGCTAGAAGCAGTGGAACGAGGCCCAGGGTTTCGCGGAAGCTCGAGTGAATCAAGCGGATGCGACCGAAGGTGATGTCGTCGGCGGGCTGATCGGTGGTCAGTTGAAAGTGGTTGCTACCCTCGACCAATGTCCCTGCTGGAACGGGGAAGTGACACTCCAGCAACTCATCCTCCTGTCGGCAATGTGCGATCAATTGGCCGTTGATCTTCACCTGCCATTGGTTGGAAATGTGCCGCTGGTAGAAAGCGAGGGTCCACTCTCCTCTGTTGGCGACGCTCTCGAATTTGAAGTCCAAGCTGGAGCCCTCGGGAAGGCTGGGTGCTTCTGACCACTCGGGGGTTTCGTCGTCCCCCAAGTGATGCATCGCTTCATCGAGAACGGTCTCGTCCGGACCCCGGGCGGCCAGGCTGCTGGACAGAACGAGAACGAGACAGACGCCGCCGGGGAGAAATCGTTTCATGCTCGCAGCCTACAGCGCTGGAAGGCATCGACGGAAGCTGTTCCCGGTGCGGGCTAATGTTCGGGTTCGAACTCCGGGTGGTCCTTGACAAAATCGCAAATGGCGGTCTTTTCGGTCTCGGTGAGCTGAGGCATGTACAGCGCGATCTCGTAGTGGTCGAGGCGTTCCGAAATGTTCTCGGAACGGACGACGATCCCCGTTCCACGAATCGTGGTGCGGCGCTCTCCATGGGGCAACTCGAGCAAGATCGAGAGCTGGGTCATCAGATTGATCGAGCGATCGAGGAAAAAGCACACTCCGGCTTCAGAGATGTCCCGTACTCGGGCTTCGAAGCGCCCCTCGGGCAGCTCCAGGGAAATGGGCCAGTCGCCCTTGGCGCGCGGCCAACGGCGTCGTTCACGGCCAGAGGCTTGATCGGTGGCGGGGGGGGCAGATTGTTCCGTCATTGGAGGCT
>JBLIMI010000490.1:0-3633 GCA_047638655.1 Minisyncoccia bacterium
CTCCTTATGTGCGCAGCCAAAGTGACCTGCAAGAGTTCCTGGAGAATTGCCGACAGTACTTTGAGTTCTTTCTGAACGATCTCGGCGGCGCGACCATGGGCGCCCTTGAAGTCAGGGAGCTGCTCACAAACCCCTCCGCGGCAAACTACCCCCACCTCCCCAGTTGAAAGTCCTCGGCATCTCCCCTCTCGACAAGGACGCTAGTGCCTCCCTCGTCGAAGACGGGACCATCCTCTTCGCCTCGGGAGAGGAACGCTACACGCGTAAGAAACAGCACGCAGGGTTTCCGGCCAACGCGATCAAAGCCGCATTGGAAGCGACCGGGACGGACGCGAGCGAACTCGCAGAGGTCAGTTATCCATTCCTCGACTGGCAGGAAGAAGCCAAGCACATCCAACGAGCTGTGGCCGAGGAACAGAAGTTCCTCGCTCAAACGGAATCACCGGACTTCTCGGCGCTCCTGAAAGCGGCCGACGCCCGGGTCCCGGCTCGTACGCAAGCGGTTCAAGGCTTGGCCGTCCCCAACCAGAAGATGGAGAAGCCCTTCCACAAGCGCGCGGCCTATTGGCTCTACGGCTTGTCCGGCTACAGCAACAGGATCACGAAGCGTGAGTCCGCCGCCTGGGCAGACCAGGCCATCGCTTCCCACAAGGCCTGGTCCGCTGATCTGATCCGAGGCCTGAAGGAAATGGGCCTCGATGGAAAGCTCAGGCGTTACGACCATCACTTGTCCCACGCTTCTAACGCCTACTTCGCCAGCGGCTACGAGCGGGCCCTGATCGTGACCCTCGATGGCTACGGAACGGGACTCGCCGGCTCGATCAGCCTCGGTGAAGGCGGCAAGATCACGCGCCAAGAGCGCTTGCTCTTCCCCCACTCCCTCGGAACGTTCTACGAAACGGTGACCGGCGCACTCGGATTCACGCCCGATCGCCACGCAGGAAAAATCGTAGGCCTCGCCGCCTATGGAGATCCGGCCGTGCTGGGCGAAGCCATTCTCGCCAAGTTCCATCAGGAAGACGGCCAGTACCGCATCTTCTCACCTCTCAATTCTTTCTTCTCGCGGCACGTGGCCACGCGCTACCCCATGATCGATGTGGCGGCGGCCTGGCAATGGGTGCTCGAACAGGTAGCCTGCCGCCTGGTGCAGTACTGGGCGAGAAAGCTTGGATGCTCGAAAGTCGTGCTCTCGGGCGGAGTCAGCGCGAACGTCAAGATGAACCAACGCATCCACGAGATCGAGGAAGTCGACGGCATCTACATCTATCCCAACATGGGCGACGGCGGTTGCGGAAGCGGAATCGCCATGCACGCTACATGGGAGGGCGGTGCACGCGACCCTCTCCCCAGCGCTTACCTGGGCCCGGAATACTCCGATGACGAGATCAAGGTTGCCCTCGATCAAGCTGGTCTGAAGTACGAGCACCCCGCCAACCTCGCCGCCCGTGTCGCCGAAGAGATTCACGGCGGTAACGTCGTGGCCCGTTTTGCCGGACGGATGGAGTACGGCCCGCGCGCCCTCGGCAATCGTTCGATCCTCTACCACGGTCGGGAGCCTGAAGTGAACCAATGGCTTAACCAGCGACTCGGTCGAACGGAGTTCATGCCTTTCGCGCCGGTCACCCTCTGGGAACGTCGCTTCGACAACTACCATGGGCTGGAAGGCGCCGAGTACACCGCCCAATTCATGACCATCACCTTCGACTGCACCGACCACATGAAGCAGAGTTGCCCGGCAGCGGTTCACGTGGACGGTACGGCACGGCCCCAGTTGATCAAACGGGAGTTGAATGAGGGCTACTACGACATTCTCGCGGAGTACGAGAAGCTGTCGGGGTTGTCGAGCCTGATCAACACCAGCTTCAACATGCACGAAGAACCCATCGTGCGAACGCCCGAGGACGCCATTCGCGCCTTCCTGGACGGACGCCTCGATGCCCTGGCCATTGGCGGGTTCTACGTGAAGGCGCCAGAACGCTAGTTCGGCAAAAGCTACGGATCGGCCTCTGAAGGCTAGATTCCGGGCCACTGGCCCCCATCAAGCGCTAAACTTCCGACTGTCCGGGACGAGCCCGGGCATCGATTCTCGGGAACCAACGGACAATTGACATGAAAGTCATCGATCAACTCAAGACCATGGCCGATGAGCGCTTCATCACGATCTACACATCGTTGGAGCACCAGGGTTTTGGTCCCATGGACAATGAAGTGGCTAAGGTCATGAAGTTTAGGCCCCAGGCCATTCGCAAGGTCCCCATGGATCAACGAGCCAAGCGCGCCAAACGCATTCTCGAGACATCCGCCAATGCCGAGATGTGCTATGAGATTTTTGGCAGCTACCTGATCAAGGACCACAAGGAACTGGTCACCTCGTTCCTCGATCTGACCGGCGTCAAGCACGAGGATGGCATGATCCACAGCACCGAGGAAGATCAACCCGATGGCGGCAAGATCGCTGGCGCGGTGCAAGAGCTCGACGGTAAGCACGAGAAGGAAGACGTGACCCTGTACCTCTCGCTGTGTGCCGAACAGTGGCCCGGCGTGAAAGAGATCCAGGAAGTCTGGTCCGAGCGCTAGAGCACCAACTTCTATCGAAGTTGATGATCCGCGATGCTTTGGGTGACAGCCCGATCGGCCGGCTGTCGACCCGCAAGTGAGTTTGAGCCCTACTCCTTCACACGCTCAATGAAGTGTCCGTCACGGGTGTCGACCCGGATCAGTTCTCCAGAGTTCAAGTACGGAGGCACTTGAACCTCGAGACCCGTCTCACACTTGGCGCTCTTCAATTGGGCTTTGGCGGTAGCCCCTTTGATGACCGGATCACACTCGGTCACAATCAAGTCCACACTCATTGGCAACTTGATGCTGACCACGTTGCCATCGATCACCATGGCTTGCAGACCGACCATACCGTCTTTCAGGTAGAGCGCCTCGTCTCCGAGGTCCTCACCTGAGAAAGCGAACTGCTCGAATGTCACGTTGTCGATGAAGTGCCAATCGGTGCCATCGGAGTACATGAAGCCACAGTCGTGGTGCTCCAGGTCCGCCTCTTCGAACTTTTCGCCGCTGCGAAAGGACTCATTCAACACCTGGCCATTGATCAGGTTCCTGAGCTTTGTCTTGCTGATGGTGTTGCCACCGCGGGCCGTGGGTGTGGTGGTGGTGACGTGCTGAACGATCATGGGAGCGTTCTTGAAGACGATGCACACACCTTTCTTGAGTTGACTGGTATCGATCATTGGAGAGAGACGGTTGCGGCTGGCACAACCGGAGTTGAACTTCAGGAGAGTGCGCCCGCTCCACGTGGAGGACGCTGGCAGCGAAGGCAAACGTGGGTCCCACGCTGGGCCACGACGAACTTCCGCACACAAGCCCCGCAATTGCGGCAGGGCTTCCCTTGGCGACCGTAGACCTGAAATTGGTCCTGGTAACTGCCGGGCTGCCCCTCAGGCGTGCGGTAAAAGGTATCGAAGGATGAGCCCTCGCGAGTGATTGCTTCTCCAAGAACTCGCTGAATTTCGCCGTGCAGACGATCGGCGCTTTTCCCCGGCAGCTTGTCCGCCCGCCGCAGGGGGTGTAGACCGGCGCGAAAGAGGGACTCATCCACGTAGATGTTTCCCAGCCCCGCGAGAA
>JBLIMI010000491.1:0-3617 GCA_047638655.1 Minisyncoccia bacterium
CCAGTGCGTCAGTCGTTGACCGCTTTCGATGTCTGTCTCTTCAACAAGTAAACCATTCGACACGACTTGATAGTGCGCGGGGGCCACGACGATCATCTGGGACTTGGCCTTGTCGTAGGGATGATCTAAGGTCGGCAACCATTGGCGCGCCAGATTTGGCCAATTCTCCGAGAAGAAGCAACGGTCGCCATACTTGGTTTCGCCAATCTCAAGCCCCGATGCAGGGACTCCTGAGTAGCGGATGGTCACGTACAGACGCTGCCCCTTCGTGGACGGTTCGGAAAGGTGAATGAGCAAACGATTTGCAACATGTGCAAAGCGTAGCGCTGCACCGCCTGCGCCGCGCTCCAACAGTCGGCTGTTCAGTGCTTTGTCCATGGGGCCCGGCCGTGCCCAGACGCCGTCCACGTGCATACCCTTCCCTGACGCGCTCAGCACCGAGCTCAGGTCGAACTCGACGGAAGTTTGTCCCGACTCAAGCCAGCGGAAGTCGATGCTCGCGAGACCAGCGATTGAATCACTTTCGTCCGTGAGCGTGACGCGGAAGGTGTACTCGAGCACGTCTATTTCGGCGGCGCGAGGATAGGTGTCGGCCATGACACGTACCAAACCCGCGGACGAGAGAACGAGAGGCAACAGCAAGCATTGAATCCAGAAGCGATGGAACATGCCGCCAAGCGTAGAAGAGTCCGCGATTCCGCGCCATAGCTAGACCCACCGAAGTGGGCGCCTTGGAATTTGGTTCTGATCGTCCTGCCTGCGCTGGTCACTTGCACTTGACTGCGTCCTGTTTGGCCACTGGCGCAGAGTAAACCGTCGCCAACCATGATACCCAGGCCGCCATTCCTCCTCTTAGCCCCCATGAGTTAGCCCCCATGAGAATCAGTCCAGGCTTGTCACCCGGAACACCGTTGGCATGCAAGTGAAATGAATCCGAGCTGAGCGAGATGTCGCCCGAACCTGCCAGAGTCGTTCCCGTCACGAGGGTCGTGTTCATGCAGCCTTCACCAGAATCGTCGGAGGCGCTGCATGGGCAGAGCGCTGAGGTATAGGGCCTCCCTTTGAGGCTCTCCATCAGGCCAGACTTGACCTCTTGCAGCAGAATCGCGCCGACTTTAGTGGCGATGCAAGGCCTAGCACTTGGGGAGCGTTCGTACTAAGCGGAGATTGGGAATAGTAAGCTCGGAGGGCATTACTTCAGTTTGCACACTCGTTCCATCTATGGCTTCAGCGCTCGAGGACGAAGCAACTTCGGGGCCGTCTACACGGTGGTCGCCCGAGCTACTCTTCCGTGGATGTCGGTTTGTATTGCTACTCACCTGCTCTCTAAGAGATGGGGCCGGGGTGGGTCAGTCTTCGGTTCCCAGGTGGGTCAGACATTGAGTACCGCTTCCAACCTCCGGCACGTCGCAGGACTTCTACGTTATCCAACGACCTCGAGCGGTTTCCCAAGGCCTGCATATGATGCGAAAGGTAGAGCGGGAAGAACGGAAATTGCCAGGAAGCTTGCCGTCATTGCTCTCTCGGGGCTTGGGACAGATCGGGATGCAGTGAGCTTGTTCGGGGCGGGGTTGTGGCCGTAACCAATAAGGGGGAAGCTGGAGTCGTGCGCTGCGTGGCGAACAGCCAACGAATGAAAAATCGCATCACGCCAAGAACCTAACGGCGTTCTAGAATCACCTGATGCAATGGCACAAGCTCCTCCGCGAGGAGGCACTCCACGCGTAAGTCATAACTGCCTGATTCGCAGGTGACCCTACCGAGGTCGAGGGAACGGCCTGAGGCCTCTACGGCGCGCTCGAAGACGCCCGCCTCCGTGTGGAAACGCAACTGGTCTACGGTCACTTCTTTGCTGAAGTTCACTCGTAGGTTGAATTCCGCGTTGTCGGGAACGCTCACCTTCCAGACGCCGTTCGTGGACCATCCCTGCGTGTCGCTGACGCGCCAATCTTGGCGGGTGAGGGCGGTGCGCGTCTCTTGCTCGCTACCCAAGATGATGCGCGGGGGCGCGTAGTTGTTCGGGCGAGTGCTGGACACGTCTGCGAACCAAGCGTCGTAGTCCTTCAGTAGCTGGGCAAGGAGAGTGGGCCGGGCGGTGGCCAAATCGTGCAGCTCATGCGGGTCGGCGCTTAGATCGTAGAGCTCAAAGGGCACGGCTGCAGGCGCCTCGGAGCGGCCGAAACCCGATGGTCGCACCAGCTTCCAACGCTGCCCCACGAGAGCGAAATTGTGGCGCGCACTTGGCGTGTCGCCGCGATGGGACTGCAGCACGATCTGCCTCTCGGGCCAATCGACGAGGGCCCCATCCAGAAGCGGCAGCAGGCTGCGGCCATCAAGGGCTACACCCGCGGGTAGCGCAACGCCGGTCATGTCGAGAATCGTGGGCAAAACGTCGATGTGGCCGGCGATGGGGGCGACATGGGTCTGGCCTTGAAAGCGTTCGCCCCAGGACACATACAAGGGCGTACGAATACCGCCCTCATGCACGCCAGTCTTGAACCCCCGCAGACCAGCGTTGTAGCGGCCAGGTACGGGACCATTGTCCGAGAGAAAAATCACAATGGTGTTCTCGAGCAAGCCACGCTGCTTTAAGCCAGTGAGCATGCGTCCTACATTCTGGTCGATGTTTTCAAGCATCGCGCAGATGCGGGCTTCGCGATCCACTTGCTCGCTCTTGCCGGGCAGGGTGGATGCCATGTCCAGGGCCTTGTACTTGGCGTAGAGGTCCTCCGGCACATCGTGGTAGGGACCATGGGGCGCATTGGTGGCGACGTAAGCGAAGAAGGGTCGCTTCGCAGTCGCGCTCTTGTCGATGAACTCCATGGCTGCATCGAAGTACACATCTGTGCAGTAGCCCTCGGTCTGGGTTTGCACGCCATTGCGATAGAGCAAGGGGTCCGTGTAGCGCCGATCGTTGGCGGGCGGCTCCGAAGGCTGCGCCAGGCCACCGCCCAAGTGCACGAGTGACTCTTCGAAGCCCTGATCCATCGGCCGCATGGGATAGCAATCGCCCAGGTGCCACTTGCCGAAGATACCCGTGGCGTATCCCGCTGACCCGAGCATCTCTGCCAAGGTCACTTCCTCCGGCTCGAGCATGCTACGGCCGATCCAGGTGTCGACCACTCGTGTGCGGTAGTTGTAGCGGCCGGTCAATAGGCTGGCGCGCGTGGGGGAGCACACAGGGCTCACGTAGAAGCGTTCCAGTTTGGGACAGCTAGCCGCCAGGCGATCGAGATGCGGGGTCTCGAGCGCTCCATGGCCCATGTGCGAGTAGTCGCCAAAACCCTGGTCGTCGGTCATGACCAAGACCACATTTGGTTTCGCAGGGAGCGTCTCTTCGCGACCGATGGTTTCACAGGCCAAGAAGGCGGGGAGCAACGCGCAACACACCCAAGCCGAGGGTCGCCGCCATCTGAAATGGGTGAAGGCCATCTAGCTCAGGCGCCTGGCGCGCCGCTGTGCTCGCAGGGGGGGACTCGCTTCATTCCTTGTGACTACGCGTGGCATAGATTGGTCTCCATGCCTCGGTGATACGAGCTGAGTGGCTGCCGCACAAGCACAAAGCGAGCCCAGGCGGCCCGAGCAGTGGAGATGTCCCCGTTGCTCCAATTCGCCGC
>JBLIMI010000492.1:0-3598 GCA_047638655.1 Minisyncoccia bacterium
CTCAAGGCGTGAAGGCGGACTTTGCCCTGGGGCTGCATCCCGCCGGACTCTTCGCAAAGGTGATCGATCTGGCGGAGTGTCATCTCGTCTTTGCTGAAGGGGAGGGCATCCTCGCCAGCGCACGTGAGCTGGCCATCGAGCATGGCTTGGACGCTTGGGACGTCTATGAACACAAAGGATTCCTGCGTCACCTGGTCGTGCGCAGTGGATTCAAGACGGGTGAGGTGATGGTCAATCTGGTGACTTTCGCGGAAGATGCCGAGCGATTTGATCCCTATGCGACTGCATTGTTGGGGCGCCACCCGGAGATCACCACCTTGATCCAGACCATCCACTCGGGGCTCGCCTCGGTGGCTTACGGTGAGCGAGAGCGCGTGTTGCACGGCCCGGGCTTCATCGAAGAGGAGCTTCTCGGCACGCGCTTTCGCATATCGGCGCGTTCGTTTTTTCAGGTCAATCCACCGCAGGCAGAACGGCTCTTCAGCATCATTCGCGAGGAGGTGGGGGAGCGCAAGGGTGAGGTCTTGTACGACCTGTACTCGGGAGCTGGTTCGATCTCGCTGTTGTTGGCCCCGGTGATGAAAGAGGTCTTGGCCTTCGAACAGGTCCCTGAGGCCGTTGCTGACGCCCGTGGTAACGCGGAACGCAACGGCGTGCAAAACGTCCGCTTCTTTGAAGGCGATGTGCTGCGCGAGTTGGACAAAACTCTAGCTGAAGACAGCCTGCTTCCGCGTCCTGACGTTTGCGTGGTGGATCCACCACGGGCGGGACTGCACCCGAGTGTGCCGGCCAAATTGTTGCAATTGGCAGCACGTCGACTGGTCTACGTTTCGTGCAACATTCACAACGGGGCCCAGGACATCGCCCAGCTAGTGGCGGGGGGCTACCGTGTGCTTCGCGTGCGGCCGGTGGACATGTTTCCGCACACGCCCCACGTGGAGTGTGTGGTGACCTTGGAAGCGGGACCTTCCCTTTTGAAATCCTAATCGCGTCGGGCCTGCAGCGCAGTACAATTGGCCCATGCCTGACGAAGAATTGATGGTCTCCACGGGTACGTTGCTCGCTTCGGCGCCCAACATGCTCGACCCAAACTTCATGCACACGGTCTCGGTCATTTGCGACCATACCGATGCAGGGGCTTACGGCATGGTGATCAACAAGCGGTCGTCACTCACGATTGATCGCTTGCTTCCAGATCACCCGATCCTCGGACGTTTGGCGTTGCCGGTGAACTGGGGTGGTCCCGTGGAGAACGACACCTTGCAAGTCTTGCACCGCTTTCCGGATCTCATTCCGGGGGGCATGGAGTTGGCTTCCGGGCTGTTTCTTGGAGGCGACTTGGATGCCGTGGCGGACGTTGTTGGAGAAGAGGCATCGCCCTGGATGAAGCAGGGCGTGCGGTTCATTCTCGGATGCGCAGGATGGGGTGGCGGTCAGCTAGAGTTGGAATTGGCGGGTGGGTCCTGGTTGCCCCTGGCCTGCAACGCGGACTACATCTTCACTGAACTTGGCAGAGAGCCTGCGCGCGGGCAGGATCGAGTCTGGAAGATGGCCATGCGTTCGCTCGGTGGCGACGGCCAGGAACTGGCTGCCATGCCACCGGACATTGGTTGGAACTAGCACGGTGACGGCTCCGACCGACGGCTAGGCGGCAGACTCAGTCGATGCGCTCGAACTCGAGGCCCCAGGCACGATTGCCATGCATGGTCAGCCCAACGACTCGGCCCGAGTCGTCCCGGTGAAAGTCGATGCGGGCTCCCTTGTCACAGAAGTAGAGGTCAGGCCCCAGCGCTATAAAGGGCGGGAGGTCGATGATCGGGTCCTCTTGCAGAAGCCGTAAGCGCTCGACGGGGAGAGAACTTCCCTGACCATCGCATTTCGACCGCCAGGACGGCGTTAGATGCGCTTGGGTGTCCTGGTCTGGCGGGATGGGCTGACTCGGGATACAGTGATCGGAACTTCAACCAACAGGGATACTGATGAATACCATCTCGCATGCTCAAAGTCTCGCTGCCCTCTTGCTCGCTTGCCCCGTTTCCGCCATTGCTGGTGATGTTTGGGTAGTGGACGAAACTGGGACCGCTGACTTCACTGATATCCAACCCGCCGTCAACGCAGCGGCTTCGGGCGACACGATTCTTGTGCTTCCTGGGAATTATCAGGGCTTCGCGATCGACGGCAAGAGCTTGTCGGTGGCCGGCGACACCTCCCAATTCATCTTCGTCCACGGCACGGCTCGGGTTCGAAACATCGGCCAGAACAAGAGCGTGACCCTGTCTTCGATTGAACTCCGAAGCGGTCTACGTGTGAATGACTGCGCCGGACACGTGGGTATTGCGGACAGCGTTCTTCGGCCTGAAGGTCTCAGCTTCGTCAATGACGATGGACTGCTCGGGTCCCATCAGATCGTGAATAGCGCAGATGTGGTCATCTCGCGCTCGATTGTGCTTGGCCGTGATGGCGTAAGGGACAACTACTGCAGTGACGTGTACGACGGCTATGACGGGGAGAGCGCGCTGTTGTTGTTCAATTCTTCTGCCGCGCTTTACTCTTGCCAAGTACAAGGTGGTGAGGGTGGCCGCTCCCATGACGGGAACTGCGCGTTTGCTTGTACCGGCGCCTACCAATCCGACGGTGGCGCCGGCGTTCGGGCTACAGGTGCGAGCCTGCTCTATCTCGATGACACCATCCCCGTGGGGGGGCTCAAGGGATTGCACGGTTCACTCTGCAGCACACCCGATCACCACGATGGTGAACCGGTGGACCTGCAAGTTCCAGCTGAACTCGAATTGGCGGCCGAGCCAGTTCTCAAGTTCGCGGGGGGTACCGTCATCCGCGAAGGGCTCCCTTTGGCGACGACAGTGAACGGGCCCATAGGAACTCTGGTCTGGATGATCTGGTCCAATGGCGCCAAATGGAGGCCGTTTGGTGGCACCGTTGGATTGTTGCACTTGAACAGCAACGACCTGACTCTGCAGCAAATCGGATCGATCCCCGCTTCCGGTAGCTTGGTGACTTCATTCATGCCCCCCGCTGTTCTCGGCGGGATGGAGGCGCGACGGGTTTACATCCAAGTCTTTGGCGTCGACCCCGGTGTTGGACGAATCTTGGGAACGAGCACGGCCCTGGATATCTTAGACCCGGCGTTCTAGCCCGGCCGGCCAGCGCTACTTCAGAAACTGCACCAGCCATTCGGCCATGCGCCGGTTGGCGGCGCCAACGTAGTGGCCATCATAAGGCAAGATCGGAACGCGCCCCGACTCCCGCGTAAGTTCGCGCAGGGGCTCTTCCAATTCCACGATCGTCAACCCCAACTCCTGTGCTGCGGCCTTGGCTTGTTCGCCCCGCTGGCTCTGCCAGGAGCTCTCCCCGCCAGGCACCAGGGCGCTGGCGTGGGGAATGACGGCGAACACGGCTTGCCAGCCATTGGTGCTGCACAGTTCGCTGAACTCGGCCAGGTTTCCCTTGAGGCGAATCAACCCGGCCTCTTCCCACTTGGCACCCGGGCGGCCCTTTGGGTTGCTCATCATGTAGTCATGCACCTGCATCACGATGGCGCTGCGGCGCGCCAATTGTTTCGCTTGCCAGGCGAGTAGTG
>JBLIMI010000493.1:0-3596 GCA_047638655.1 Minisyncoccia bacterium
AGTTCCGCCCGGCGGCTCTCTACCATGGCATACACTTCCTGATCGGCCGCCTGTTGATGCTCCAGGGGGCTCTGGCAGGCACCCGAGAGAGTACCGAGGACCAGGCAAAAGATGAGGGGGGGTCTCTTCAAGGCTGAATCGTGCGAGGGTAAGTACGAGATCTTACATTGCAAATGGATGTGCCAACCTAATCAACGGGGTTCAGTCGCCGAGTTCCCGATGCTTCACAATTCTTTTGCCGGAGAGGGGCTCAGGGTCTTCCTGTTCCCCTAGTCCCCAGGCGATTTGTCGCCCTTGGAAGGCTTGTGCGTTGATCTTGCGTAGACGTAGGCAACCTTCTTGCCACTGGAACTCGACCAAATCCCCACCAGCAAAGCGATACCGCCCGGCTAGGCTGCCGTCGGAACGGCGGAACTCAGCTTGACGCAAGACCAGCGCTTGGGCCTCGTCAGGAGGCGCAGGGAAGGTGATCTCCAGGGTCCAGAGGTCGAGTCCACCCACGATCGGATCGAACACCTCGAATTGCCCTGAACTGACGTTGCCCGCTCGCACGAGTTCCAACAAGTACTGGGGCATGACTGCCCCGCGACTCGTGTCGAGCGACTCGCGCAAGGATCCGTCTTGTCCCCACTCGAGCACCTTCAACTCCTCGTCCTTGACGCCCCACTCGGCAAAGATGGTGCGCCCACCGCGCGGGGTCAACTCGCGCCAAACCAACCGAGGACTTTTCGGGCTCAAGCACTCAACGGCCATCAGTCGCACGTCCTCGAAAGGAAACGCCACGTCCTGCTCCAACTGCCAGCCACCGTTCACCTTGCGTCGTCGAAACTCGGCCAGGCCCAATTCGCCATCGCGAACGGCGCGTTCCAGGCCGCGAACTCCCGTGTAGCCCAAGGCCGGGTGGGGCGCGCTTGAGATCCACTCGATCACAAAGTACTCCGTGCGTTCCTCGTCCCTCTCGAGCATGTCGCCTTCCTGCACGAACGGCGGAGAAGCCAGGCCAAGACCAATCAGGACGAGAGGAAGCCCAAGAGCCGGAAGTAGACGCAGGAGGGTTCCAGCGCCCGGACGCAGGGAAGGCAAGCGGATCGAGGTAGACACGAGGGTCGCTATCGGTAGTCAGCGTCCATTCCTTGAGACCGCGCCCACCGGCAAACCCAGGTTAGGGATCGAGCCCCCGAGAAGCGTCCGCTGTCCCCCACAAGACCAGCAGTGTAATCAGTGCCACCACCAGCCAAATGTTGCCATCGAGGCGTTCACGCAAGTCGACCCAGGCCATGTGACGAAAGCCCATCTCCCTAGGCTGGCTAGGTCGCAACACCAGATCGCTGGGAAAGCGGAAGATCTCTCGAACGGGGAAGTCTTCGCTGGAGAGAGCCACCCTATGGCGCAGGATCCTCCATTGGGCCCAGGGCCCGGCAAAGCCCCAGTCGAACTGCATGGCGGAAAAACGGGCCTCTTGCAGGTCTGCCAGCGTGGCTGCCTCGTCCAACCCGAGATCTTCAAAGCGCTCCGTAGATGCGCGCACCGCCAAGTCGTGGTAGGTCACTGTATCCACCAGGGTCCCCGGCAATTGGATCATGAGCCCCAAAGCAAGCAGAGCCCAGGCACTGACTCGCATGCTGG
The DNA here is from genome assembly GCA_047638655.1 of Minisyncoccia bacterium. Lineage (GTDB taxonomy): Bacteria > Planctomycetota > UBA1135 > UBA1135 > JABACD01. The sequence goes on from JBLIMI010000493.1 coordinate 1,627, forward strand.
GTTCGATCGGAGACTGTTGAAAGCCAAGCACGGCCAAAATCCAGAGCAAGGGAAGCGCTGGCAATAGATAGCGCGGACCAAAACTCCAGGCACCGTGCCAGCCGACCAACGCCGCCGCTGGCAAGAAGATGGCCAGGGACGCCAACCCCAAGATCCAGACTAAATGCAACTCGTGCTCTTCCACGGCACGGCGAACGCCAAACACGAGCAACAACAATCCCGGCGCCATCCACAACAGCCCCTTGCCGGGCGAGATCAAGAGACCCGCCACGGACGTGCGCGGATCGCCCCCGAACAGTCCTCCTGACAGAGCCTGTCCATAACCGCTGTCGAGCGGATGGCCGAAGCGCAGCTGATTCGCAAGCATCCAGAGGCCGAGGGCGGCGACTTGTGGCAAGGCCCAGTGCAGCAACGAGCGAGTCCTCGTCGTTCCCTCGCCAGGCTTCGCAAAAGCCCCGGGAGTGGCCCGGTACAACCACAAGAACGCCAGGTTGAAAACGAGAACCGCTGGCGCCAGCGAAGACCGCGTCAAGAAAGCAAACGCAAGGGATGCGCCGAGCAAGGTGCAACGTTTTGCAGTCCAGTCATCGCGCAGAAGAAGAAAACTATAGAACGCGGCGCTCATGCAAAAGGCGCCTTGCACATCCGCAAACCAACCGCGGGCCTGGGGCAATGCGAAGGTACACAGGCCATAGCCCATGCCGCCCATGAAGGCCGCGCTTCGAGAGACTCCCAAGCGCCGCGCGCTGAGCACCAACAAACATGCCGTCAAGGCCGTCAAAAGCCCGTTGCGCCAGCCCACAAAGAGATGCTCGTAGTACTCGCTGCGCGTGGTTCCAAAACGGGTGTATTCGCGGTGTTTCTCCTGTGTCCCGGTAGACATCAGGGACATGCCGCGGCCCAAGGCGTAAAACGGAAGCCCGCTGATCGTCATTCCAATTCCGAACCAACCGTAGTGCTTGCGTTCCTCGGCCTCGCCAACGCCACGGACGGAGAAACCGCCCGCAGGCCGGCTCTCGGCCTCGGCGATCAGACCCTGAGACTCCGGAGTTTGACTCAGAGCGCAGGATCCTGTGCGAGCCAGCGCGCTGGTGGATTGAAAGGACACCTCCCCATCGATTCCACCGGGCAATCCATTGAAGGTCGCCGTGAACACCGCGAGCAGCAGCAAGAACACGCTACGAGCCAAGTGCGAATCGCAGGCTTCGATCGGGAAGCGTTGAATCCAGGGCTTTTGCACGACTACGGGGGTTCAGGTTAGAAAGAGAGTCCCAGGCGTTTGATGCGTGCCCGTTCCCCGGCAATGATTTCGGCCACGACATCCGGATGCAGCCCGGCCACATTTGTGCCTTCGGTGGGGTCGGAATGCAAATCGAACAGCTTGCGCTCGCCCCCCATGACCGTCAAGCGGTAGCGAGCGTTGCGCAAGCTGAACGCACCTCCTCCCGAGAGGGAGAGCGCCGCGTGTTCGCTGAATCCATGACGTACTTTGGAGTCGGTTAGCGCAAGCAAGCTGCGATTCCCTTTCGCCCCTGCCTGTTCCAGTCCAAACCACTCGCGAAGAGTCGGCGCCAAGTCAGCCAGTTCGACCACTTCCCCGAGAATGCGTTCTCCCGTCATGCTCGACGGGTGAGAGAGGAATAGCGGCACGCGCAAGCCAGCCTCGCGCAGACTATCGGAGTCGCCGATGTTGGCGCCTCCTTCTCCGAAATCGCACCCGCTACTGCCCGCCAAAGCGATCACGCTTTCATCCCAAAACTTCGCACCGCCAAAGTTGTTCTTGTAGAAGAAGAAGAACGAGTTGATGAGTTCCACAACGCGCACCAGTCGGGCGTCGTACAGGTCGTTCAAGTGGCGCCGAGTGTCCGCGCCGCGCTCGAGCGAACCGCTGTCCAGGGCGGTCACAAACTCCGCCGCGCTGCGGCCGCCAGCCACTTCACTTGGCGCAGAGAGCCTGTCCTTGAAAGGGT
>JBLIMI010000494.1:0-3595 GCA_047638655.1 Minisyncoccia bacterium
AGTTAGGTATGGGAATGAGCGCTGACCCTATGGTGCTTGATGCGCAAGATCTTGCAAGATCTTGCAAGAGGGAACCCCTCGATCAATTCAGGCTTCGCCTGCAATTTGGGCCGATTTGGAGGGGTTTTGAAGCACCCTCCAGCAGGCCCTCACGGGGCTCCGGAGGAGAAAAATGGCATCCGGGGCCATTTCCGCGGCCGTCGCCAGAGCCAGAGCGCTTTGCTCCGTGTTATCGATGCGATTGGGGATTGGAAAGAGCATGGACCTCCCACCATTCTTCACATGACAGAGGACCTGGGAGTGGAAGCCCGAGGGCGAAACCGGACTGGAAACCGCCTCCAGGGTTATTTTTCGGGCGAATAGCGGCCAAGGTTGGGCCCGCAACGGACCCGCGCCTAGATTCCCCGCTAGGACCCCTTCCAGAACTCAAGACTCAGCCGCAAAAGGCCGTGAGCACGAGGGATCCGACAGTGAGGCCTGGATGCCCCCCATGTCCCAAATGTGGGATATGGGGGGGCATTCAGGCCGAGCCGGCGAACTGCCCGGGGTTCGAGAGCAAGAGGTAGGTCATGTAGGTGGCGTAGCCGCCCAACAAGAGCACGCCTTTCAAGCGACCCCCGCGCTCCATCGCTACAGCTTCGCGGAGTTGATGAAGCGGGTATTCCGAATCGACGTATTGAAGTGCGCCAAGTGCGGTTCTGGGCGGCGTTGGATTGCGTCGATCACAAATGGCGAGTCTATTGCGAAGATCCTGGAGCACCTCGAGTTGCCAAGCGTGATGACCCGGCCTACTCCACCGCGCGCGCCACCTCAGCTGGAGCTTGGGTTCGAGGGTTGTCGAGAGAAGCGAAAACGCGGGATCTGGGAGTGCGGGGCGCCTGGTGGATGATGCTGGGGTTGGCGGAGGCCCTTTGGATCTTTTATCCTCCGCGGGACGCTGCTGTTGGCCCTGAAGCACAGCGTGGTCTCAGGTTGGGTTCCGCCGTCTCGGCCTGCTATCATGTGGACCGTCGTGAGTCCAAGGGCTCGCGTGAGTGTTCCCGGTCCTCCCTGGGACGCCGCTCGACGGAGCGCTGCCTCCGTGCCCACCTGTCCGTATCAATCCCACTGCGAATTCTGCCATCCAACAGCTCCTCCAAACCTGTGATGCTGGCTTGGTCTTCCTCGATCTGGAAGCGAAGACCCTTGAGCAAGCCCTGGAGAAATTGGTCTCCAAGCTCGTCGCGAAGGACGCCCTCGAGGAAACGAGCGCCACCGCGGTTCTCGAGAAGATCCTTGAGCGTGAGCGATCCGTCTCGACGGCCATCGGCTCGACCCTCGCGGTACCGCACGCGTATCACGAGAGCATCGCCAAGCCGATGATCGCGATCGCGCGGCTCAAGCACGGCATCAACGCTGGCGCACCCGACGGAGCGCCGACGCGCTTCATCTTCCTGCTGCTGGGCCCTCCCGGCGCGACGGCCGAGCACTTGGATGCGCTCGCCAACGTCGCCCGCTTGATGTCGGACGATGAGTTCCGGTTCCTGGCGCTCCAAGCGCGTGACGCCGCTGGGATGAAGTTCGCGATCGAGACGTGCTTCGGTGGCGAGGCGGCCACGGCACGTCACGAATCCGTGGGCGAAGGCCTGCAATACACCGGGAAGCTCTTCGGCGGAATCGTCGCGGATGTCAAACGACGAGCGGTGCATTACGCCGCCGACCTCAAGGACGGTCTCAACGCCAAGGCTCTCGGCTCGACGTTGTTCCTGTTCTTCGCGTGCCTGGCTCCCGCGATCATCTTCGGCGGTTTGATGGACGGTCAGACCGGCGGGAATATCGGCGCGGTCGAGATGATCGTCGCCAGCGCGCTATGCGGCGTCGTGTACGCGATCTTCGCTGGCCAGCCGTTGATCATCCTGGGTGGAACCGGGCCGATGCTGATCTTCACCGGCATCCTGTACGACTACTGCGCCGAGCACGAGTTGGCGTTCCTCCATGCCTATACGTGGGTGGGACTATGGACCGCACTGATCTTGATCATCCTAGCGGCGACCGAAGCGAGTTGCCTGATGCGCTACTTCACGCGCTTCACCGATGAGATCTTCGCGGCCCTCATCTCGGTCATCTTCATCTACGAAGCGGTCGACAAACTCCTGCTGATCTTCGAGCGTGCGGCGGCGGGGGATTCGATCGGGTACGACGTGGCCCTGCTATCCCTCTTGCTCGCACTCGGCACCTACTACGTGGCGGCCAGTCTCAGCAAGATCCGCAAGAGCCATCTGCTCGTGCCCGTCGCGCGGGAGTTCTTGGCCGACTTCGGACCGACCCTGGCGATCATCGCGATGAGCGTGATCGCCTACTTGTCGAGGCACACGATCCCCTTGGATCCGCTGCCGGCCCCCGATCAATTCCAGACCTCGAGTGGACGCCCGTGGATGGTCGCCTTCCTGGACGCGCCCGGCAGTCTGATCGCATTGTCGTTCATTCCGGCGCTGCTGGCCGCCGTGCTGGTCTTCCTGGACCAGAACATCACCGCACGCCTGGTGAACAGTCCTGATAATCGGTTGCAGCGGGGGGAGTCCTACCACCTGGACCTCGGCGTCGTGGGCGTCCTGATCGGCATCTGCTCGATCTTCGGCTTGCCCTGGCTCGTTGCGGCGACCGTGCGTTCGTTGAACCACCTGCGCAGCCTGGCGACCACCGAGGAACGTGTCGATTCCGGCGGAACGGCCACCACGCGCATCCTGCACGTGCGCGAGAACCGAGTGACCGGAATCACGATTCACTTGCTCCTCGGCGGCACGTTGTTGTTCCTCCCGATGCTCGAGAAGATCCCGCTCGCGGTGCTCTTCGGGTTGTTCCTCTACATGGGCATCGTGTCGATGAAGGGCAACCAGTTCTTCGAGCGCTTGAGCCTTTGGGCAACCGACCCAGAGTTGTATCCGCGCGCACACTTCGTTCGCCGGGTGCCGCGCAGGGCGATGCACGGCTTCACGCTGATCCAGGCCGGAAGCCTTGGCGTTCTTTGGTTCGTCAAGGCGAGTGCGTTCGGGATTCTGTTTCCGCTGTTCATCGCGGTTCTGGTGCCTCTGCGTTTCCTGCTGAGGAAGTTCTTCGCTGAGGAGTACCTCGAGGCGCTGGACGCTGAGGAAGGTCCGGAAGAAGAGAGCGAGTCCTGGTCCTAGGGATCTCGCGAAGAGTGGGATTGCGTCGGCTTCTGCCATGCGCATTCTCGCCCTACTGATCGCGTCCGTCGCTCTCTTCGCCACCGGTGCATCCGAGGCTCGTCCCTCGGATGCCAAGGGCGAGGCGGCGACGCTGATCGTCCGTGAGCCGCAATCGACGACCACGTAGCTGCTCCTTGAGCACCCGGTTCTCTTCGACGAGGTAAGCGATGACATCAGCTTGCTGTCGGTTCACCAAGCCGGCGAGGGTCATCAGGAGGACTCGGATCGGGTGCGTTTCGGCCAGCATCGGTCCATTCTAGCTTGCTCGGAATGCCCGCGATCTCAGTCGAATGGTCACGTTCCTGTTTTTGGGCACCACGGGGTGAGCGGTTCGGAGGGCAAGAAGCGCAAGTCCGACTCGCCGGATGACCCAGCGTGACGTTCAAACA
>JBLIMI010000495.1:0-3589 GCA_047638655.1 Minisyncoccia bacterium
CGCGCGTTTTCTGGCGGCGGGACGCTTTCACGAGCGTCGCGAGACGATCCTCGTGGCCGACCTTCCTGCAGGCCTCGAAGGCTTCACCATCGCGCAACTCTCCGACTTGCACGCGGGGCCTTTCCTAGGGGAAGGCGATTTGCAACACGTGGTTCGCCGCATCAATGAATTGCAGGTGGATCTGGTGGCCTTGACCGGAGACTACATCACTCATCACGTGACGGATGCCTTTTGCCTGGCGCCCGATCTGGGGGCTTTGCGCTCGCGCCACGGTACTTTCGCTGTCTTCGGCAACCACGACTACAGGGGCCGGCGCGAGCAGGAGATCGTGGATTGTTTCGGGGCCGCGGGTGTTCGATTTCTGCGCAACGAAGGCGTGCGACTCGACAGCAAGGACGGCGTGCTGCATCTTGCTGGTGTGGAAGACCTAGAGGAAGCCAAGCAGATCGACCCGGCAGCAGCGCGCGCGTCCATGCGCCCGGGGGATGTGGGCGTGTTGCTCTGCCACAATCCCGCCGGCGCAGCGCAGTTGGCTCGCGAGGATTGCGCTCTGATGTTGTCCGGGCACACCCATGGTGGTCAGTTGAACCATCCTCTGATCCCCAAGTTGGGTCCTCGTCATCCAGGCAACCGGGTTCAGCACGCTGAGACCACCTGCATTGTCAGTCGCGGTCTGGGAGTGATCGCGATTCCCTTTCGCATTCAAGCGCCGGCGGAGTTGGTGTTGATTTCTCTACGCCGGGGGAGCGCAAGCTAGTCGTGTCCGGCAGCCTGGCTTACTCTCGTGGCGTGGTCTACGTGGGCACGGAAGAGTTGACGGCGCACGTACGCAGCTTCGACTTGGACGGCCGCGAGCTCGAAGCGAACTTCTCATTCCGCGCTGCTGAAGGGGGACCCGCATCGGTTCGTGGATTGGCCGTGGACGAAGACCACCGCGTCTGGGTGGCGGACGGAGTCGACGGGCAGTTGCGCGCTTTCACACTCTTCGGCGATCAAGTGGCGGGCGTGGAATCCGTGGAGCCCGGTCAGTCCGATCGGGGCGGCGTGTTGGGCACCCTTTCGGCGGTGATCAGTCGCGGTTGCGATGAGCTACAAGAGCTCGTCATCGCTTCCTGCGGTCGACGGCGTCACGCGGTGCAGTGTTTGCCCCTGGGCTCTGGCCGCGCGAGCTCTCTGCGCTCCACGGGTCACGTGGATCAGCCCTTCAATGACGTCAGTGGGTTGCACGGGCGCGACTCCTGGCTCTGGGTCTGCGAACGCGGCGCTGGGCGCGTGCAGCTCTTTCGCGATGGCGATTTTCACCAGGCCTTGAAATTGGAGATGACAAAGGGCGCGCGCTTCCGGCCCAACGCGCTGCAATCCCTGGACGACGGTCGGCTCGTGGTGGCCCAGGGGGGGGCTGCGAGCGCGGTCCTCTTGCTCGACCCGAATGGGAAGCTACTGCGGATCCTGGCCGAGACCGGGGATGAGGTAGGCTGCGTCAGTGAACCCACCGATCTTGTGGTCGAGCCCGGCGCCGATGATCGGCACACCCGGGTGGTCGTGATCGATGCAGAGGGCACCCGCGTCCAAGTTCTCAATTTAGAAGGGGATAGCTACGGAACCTTCCCCGGCTTTGCCCGTTCAGATCCCAGCTGGGAAACCAGCTGAGCCACACCTTGTTTTTCCTCCAACGCCCGTGAACACGCGCAATCGTTACCGCTGGATGCTCGTCGCCCTTGGCGGGCTGCTGCTCTTTTTGGGTCTGGCGTTCCTGGGACCTTGGGCCAAGCATTCCGAGGACACGTCCGTGGCCCTCTTGCCGGAGGGAACGTCTAGCGCGGGCTCTTTGGATCTCAAGCGCTGGTTGGATTCGGTGGCGCAGGAGAACGAGGGCCGGGAAGAAGGTGTGCGAACCCTGGCCATGGCCAGCGGCGTCTCTGACTCTGCGGATGGCTCGTTGGCGAGTCTCAAGCTTGGAGCGGGGGAAGGCGTGGTGTTGCAGGGCATTGTGCTCGCCTTGGATGGAGGCGCTGCCATCCCGGGTGCAACCATCCAAGCGACCGAGCCCGACTGGGTCGCTGAAGCGGAGTCCGGTGAGTTAGGAGAATTCGAGATGCGCCTGCCCGTCGAACAGGACGCGGTGCTGCTTGTCGTCGCCGAGGGTTACGCGCCACTTCGATTGCCCCAAGTCCAACCGGGTACCGAGTTGACCCTAGAACTGTTGGCGGAAGGTCGCTTGCACGGGGAGATCGAGGGGCCGGCCTTGCCCCACGCACAAGGCGGATCGGTGGTCTTGTGGGACATGCTCGGCGACAGGGAGGAGCGCGCTCCCGTGGCCGAGATCCTGCTCGACGAGAACGGTCAATTCGACATCGAAGCCCTGGCTCCGAGCGAGTATCAAGTCTGTGTCTTCATCGATGGTTTTGGCTACGAGTTGAAGCGCGGAGTGCGCGTGGAGAGCGGGGAGCAAGCCGAGGTCACTTTGAGTCCGGGTCGCGGTTGCACGCTGAAGGGCACCGTGATGTACTTCGACGACAACGAACCCATTGCCGGGGCCAAGGTCTATGTGGAGCCTCGCACCCAGGGAATCGGTCGAGAGATCCGTGAGCGCTGCGAGATGTTGGTGACCACCGATGAGGAGGGTACCTACGAAGTCACGGGCGTTCCCTTGGGGGAAGTCGGCATGCGTGTCGAAACGGAATGGGGTGGGCGCGCCGGGGAACAAATCCTCGTGATTGAGGAAGACGGAGAGATCGAACAAAGCTTCGCCCTCAGAGCTCCCGCGAGTTTGGCGGGTAGCGTCATCAATGAGTCCTCCCAGGGGGTGGGTTTCGCCAGCGTGCACGTCCGTTGGGAAGGGGACCTGGTTTCGACCGACGCCGACATCGAACAGGTCGCAGGCCCTGGGTTCTTGAGAACCGAAACCGACATCAACGGCCGCTACCACTTTGATTCTTTACCCACAGGGCGGCGTCTGAGTTTGCAGGCCTTCCGCAGTCCACCGGGTCCGCGCACGGCCCTGCGTGCGGATCTGCTTGGCACGTTGACCAGCTTGAACCTGAAGCCCAGGGAAGAGCGCGAGGGCTTCATGCTGGAAGTTCAGAGCCCGCGAGCCGTTTCAGGCTCCGTGCATAGCGATCGCGGAGCGCTGCTAGCGGGGGTGTCCGTGACCGTGCTGCGGACGAACAGCAAAGGCAAGGGGGGTGTTCATCACTCGAGCACTGTCAGCGATGGCAAGGGCCACTTTCTCGTGGAAGGCCTGCTTCCGGGGATGTACGTCTTCAGTTTGGAGCACGAGGGGTTCCTCGAGCAGTGGGCGAAAGTGAATGTGGTCAAGGCTCCCGCAGTTCAGGCACCGCTCGAAGTTGACTTGCACGCCGCGGAGAGCTTGCACGGCTATGTGATCGACGAGCGAGGCAATTCCGTGCCTTACGCGAAGGTGGAGGCGAGGCCAATGCTGGAAGGGGCTGGACCGAAGTCCAGCACACAGGTGGCGGACGGGTACGGGCGCTTTGACTTTGCGGCCCTCGTGCCGGGTCGCTACTTCTTGATGGCGAAGGCGCGCGGCTTCGAGAGTTCCGCGCGCGATCTGCGAGCCTTCGAGAGC
>JBLIMI010000496.1:0-3563 GCA_047638655.1 Minisyncoccia bacterium
CCGAGCCGCGCAAGCGGCGGGGGAATTCACCCTGGCCCTGCGGCTCTACTTCTTCGCCCTAGTGATCGGTCTCGGTGAACGGGGTGGACTCGAGTACAACCCGGCCTGGACCAATCGCGAGTTGTTGGAGCGCGGCGCCCCGCGCGAGGACGTGGTCGAGGCCTTGCGTCCTCTGGTCGGGCAACTGGATGCCCACAGCTTTGGCGAGTTGCCCACGCGGCCGGAACAGGTGGAACAATTCGCCGAAGTCTGTGAGCGCTTGCTCGGGGCCGGTGTGGCGTGAAGGGCAAGGGGTTGCAACGGACGGTCGGGGCCTTCTTCGCCCTGTTGCTGGCTTTGGGTCTCGGGGTTTCAATGCTCTCGGGAGAACCATCCGGCCGCTCCAAGAGCGTTGGTTCCACTGAACCGGACGGGCGCAGGGCGGCGCTGCAGAGCCTTCGAGAGCTTGGTTTCAAGGTCGAGCCGTGGGTGCAGGCTCCGGTGTTCCTGCCCGACGGCGAGGCGTTGTTATGGATGGCCGATGTGCCTGTGCTCGGCTCAGGGGATGGTGAGTCGGACCAGGCGAGCGCGATCGCCGCGGATCCCCGCCATCCGGTGAACTACGGCGAGTTCGTGCGGGCCGGTGGCAGCTTGCTTCTGCCCTTCGACCAGGCCCACCTCGAGTGGTTGCGTGAGCAGTGCGGACTCGAGGTGCCGGATTGGACTGGCGCTTCCCTGGGGGATGCGCTGGACATCGTGTTCGACACCGGTGAAGAAATGCGACTCTCTCTGGAAGAGCCTGTGCACGAAGCCTCCGAAGCTTGGGATGGCGCGCAACACGAACGTCTCGGCTGGCACGACCTTGCCCTCGACGGAGCCGGGCGTCCGTTCGCTTCCTGGGCGCCGGTGGCCTATGGGCGCGTGGCGTTCCTCGCCAGCGACGCGTTCGTGGACAACAGCCGCCTGGGTGAATTCGAGAACGGGCTCTTCCTGGTGCGCCTGGTCGAAGCGCTCTCCGGGACAGGGGAAGTGCTCTTCGATGAATTCGCGCTGGGGCTATGGGCTCCGGAGAGCCAGGTGGCGTTGCTGACAGGTCCGGGCATGTTGGAGATCTTGCTGCACTTGTTCGCGGCCCTGTGCTTGTTCGTTCTGTTGCACACTTGGGTGCGTGAATTCCCGCGGGATCGTGAGCCACCCGCCTTGCATCCGCGACTGCGTGTGCAAGCTCAGGCGGCGTTCTTGTTGCGGGCCCAGCGACTGGACTTGCTCGAACTCGACTTGCAACTCGGCGTGCTGCTGCGGGTTTGTGGGCGATTGGGCATCCGCGCGCCAAGAACAGAGCGACCCGCCGTGGCCCGCCTGCGGGATCTCGTCGCCGAGTTAGGGCAACGTGCGCCGGCGGGCTTGAACACCCAAGAATGGCGAGCGCACTTCATTCCCGGTCGCGTCCAAAAGCCCGCCGATCTAGAACAACTTGGCCGCGAGTTGCACGCGTTTGAACAACGAGTGCATTCGCTTTCTTCCCAAACCATCCCGGCCACGAGGCCATCATGAGCGACGAATCTTTCCCCGAGGCCAACAGCGCTGGGCCCTCCCACAGCACGCCCGCTCCCTCGCAATTGGGTGCTTTTGCCACGGATGTGGCCAGCGAAGTCAGCCACAGCGTGGTGGGCATGCACCGTGAGTTACGCCAATGCTTGGCCGCGATCTTGGCGGGTGGGCACGTCCTGCTCGAAGGCCCTCCGGGCGTGGCCAAGACCTTCTTGGTTCGTTCGATCGCAACGGCTCTCGGTGGCAGTTATCGGCGCATTCAATTCACGCCGGACTTGATGCCCTCGGACGTCACGGGCAGCAGCATCTTTCGTCCGGGGGAAGGGGAGTTCCGCTTTCAAGCGGGTCCGATCTTCGCGAATTTCGTCCTTTGCGACGAGATCAACCGCGCCCCCGCCAAGACCCAGGCGGCCTTGCTGGAAGCCATGGGGGAGCAGATGGTGACCGTGGACGGTGTGACCCATGACCTGCCGCGCCCATTCCTTGTCTTCGCCACCCAAAACCCCCTGGAGCACGAGGGCACCTACCCTTTGCCGGAAGCCCAACTCGATCGCTTCCTGTTCAAGGTGCTGGTGGACTACCCGAGCGAAAGCGTCGAGACCCAGTTGTTGGGGGATGTGCACGGGCGTTCGCTGACCGCTGGGCCTGCGGAACTCGGCGTGGGGTGTGTTACAGACCCGGCGCAATTGGTGGACTTGATGAGCGAGGTCACGGCGGTGCAAGTGCGGGAAGACTTACCCGCTTACGTCGTGCGACTTCTGCGCGCTACCCGCGAGACAGCACAGTTGGCCCTGGGCGCGAGCCCGCGCGCGGGGGTGATGTTGTTGCGTGCGGCCAAGTCGATCGCGGCGATGGACGGAAGGGACTACGTAACGCCTGACGATGTGAAGGAGGTTTTCTTGCCCGCCATGCGCCACCGGGTCTTGCTCGACCCTGCCGAGGAAATTGAAGGCGCCACTAGTGACCAAGTTCTGGGACGCATTCTGGACAGTGTGGAGGTCCCGCGCTGATCCCCACCTCCCGCTTGGTGCGCCTGGTGCTGGTGCTGGCTCTAGCGAGTGGCCTGTCCCTGTGGTTTGAGGCCGTGCGGCCTTTGATCTGGACCATGGATGGAGTGCTGTTGATTGCGTTGGCCGTCGATTACGGACGCACCCCGGATCCCAAATCCCTGAAACTGGCTCGCCGCGTGCCGGAGCGAGCGGGGCTCTTCGTGGAGTTCGAGCGCGTCGTTCAGGTCACGGTGGGTCCCCGCGGCCGCGGTTTGCGATTCGAGTTGCGTGAAGAATTCGGCGCCTCGTTGGAACCCGTACACCGCACCCTGCCGGAGAACCGCCGTGCCCCGCTGCAAGCGCAGGATGTGACCGGTGGGCCCGATCAAATTCTGTTGGAGGAGGGAGTCAACCTCTTGCATCGCGGCTACCTGGCTCGAGTGCGCGGAACGCAGCAACTTTGCGCACTGCGTTGGCGTTTGCGGGGACCGCTTGGGCTCGTGCAACGTCAGGGAGAACTCTCGGCTCAGCAGTCCATTCGCATCGAACCGCCCCTCGCTGGACTCGACACCATCCTCAAATTGGCTGCTAGCAACCGTTGGCAGGACCTGGGAGTGAGGCGCTTGAATCAACGGGGGGGCTTGACGGAGTTTGAATCGTTGCGCGAATACGTGGTAGGGGACGACCCGCGACTCGTGGACTGGAAAGCCTTCGCGCGCCGTGGTTTTCCCGTGGTGCGTGACTATCAAGAAGAGCGTGGGCAGGAACTGATCATTTTGGTGGACGGCGGCCGCCGCATGGGCGCCAGCGCCCAGGATGCGGGGCGTCGCGCCTGGACGAAAATGGACCATGCACTGGACACGGGCCTGGAGTTGGCCGCCGTGGCTCTGCAAGCGGGGGACCGCGTGGGCTTCGCTGTCTTCGACCGGCGCTTGCGCGTGTTCACTTCAGCCCACAAGGGGGCGCGCCAATTGGGTCGTATCAAGAGTGCAATCTTCGCGGAGTTGCCATCTTCTATGGAATCTGATCTGGCTCGTGCGCTGC
>JBLIMI010000497.1:0-3555 GCA_047638655.1 Minisyncoccia bacterium
CTGCGTGGCACCAGATTGCGGAGAGGAAAGCGCTGCACCTACAAGAAGACCTCGTGCGGCTTGCCCTCGATGTGGTCGCCAAGCCCGAGGATCGGGTCTTGGCTCTGTGGTCGCTTCAGGATCTGGGCTTACTCGAGGAGAACTGGATTAGCGTGCTTTGCAAGGACCAGCATCACGCCATCCGTCGTGAAGCGGCTCGATTGGCGGGAGAGATGAACCTGCCAGCCGCCGCGCTAACGGACTTGCTGGCCTGGACGCCCACCGAGTCAGACCCGCGGGTGCGTCGGGCCGCCATCGGGTCGCTCGCGAATGTCAGTGTGATGGAGCCCTCGGCCATTCGTTTGTTGCTGCAATTCTTGCGCGCCGTTCCCGATGGTCCCCGGAGCAACATTTCCCAAGGCGGCGGGAGCGCCTTGCGCGGAGAAGCAGCCGACATCGTCTTCGAGCGCAGCCTTGTGCGTGAAGCTCTCGAGGGGGCGCCAGATACGGTCTTCAAGATGCTGGCTGATGAGCCCTCTGCAAAACTGGATGACGAGACCATGCGCTTCGTTCTGCTTGGTGCAGGTGGAATGGAAGGAGCCCGCCGGCTTGCGACGACCCTGCTAGAGTCAGGCAGGCTGCCCGGTTCCGAAGAGCTGCAATTTCTCGCGCATCACGAAGATCAGCCGGAGGTGCAAGTCGCGGTAAAGCGCTGGATCACTTTGCCTGAGACTCGCGTGGCTGGATTGCAGATGCTGGCGGACTCTAACCAACGCTGGGAACATGGAGAGTTGGCCGGAACGGTGGTCTCCAGTTTGCGAGAGCTGGTCGCGCAGGAACCAGGAACCGAGAATGCGAGTCTCTTGACCCGCATCGCCCGCGAACGGCGGCTCAAGCAGCTGGAACCGGATGTGAGGCAACTGCTTGAGGATGGCGAACTCCCCGCGCTGCTTTGCTTGCGTGCATTGATGGAGCTCGGGTGTACCGATGCGGAGCTGTTCCATCAGCACGCGAGCGCAAGCATGCCGGGAGATCCCGCACGCACGGTTGCGCTCGCGGGTCTGGCTGCAATAGATCGAACTGATGCTTTTGAGCGACTCCTCGAGCTCTGGCCCGGACTTGAGAGTTCAGAACGCAGAACGGTCACCAAAGCATGGCTAGAGCGACCCTTCGGTGCGGGCTACTTGGTAGAAGCCATTGACCAAGACGACATTGAACTTGAAATTCTCGACCCACAGATCGTGTCCGCCCTTCAGGAGCATCTGGGCTCAGACGCGCGCCTCGCGAGGATAGAGGCGCGCGCGGCCAAAAGTCGCATGCCCGTGCTGCTGCTTGATGGAGGGGGAGAAGACTACGTCGGAACGAATCTGACCCTGCAAGGAGCCTTCACTGTGGAGGCTTGGGTGCGCCTGGAAGCCGGCATCAGTAACGCCGACGGGATTCTTGCTGCAGTGGGCCTTTTTGATCTGAACTTTCATGACCGCCGCCTGCGGCTTTGGCTCGGCGGCGGAGCTGGAGATGTCATCATTGCGCCACGCGCCATTGAGACAAATACGTGGACCCACTATGCGCTGACGCGCGCAGGGGACGGGACACTCTCGATGTTCATGAATGGCGAACGAGTGGTGCAGTCGCAAGCGAAGAGCCCCGAGACGATTCAGGGGTTGGATGTGGGCCGCACGAATCCAGGCGCAGGTTGTGCTGGGCAGTTGACAGAGATCCGTGTCTGGTCCACAGAGCGCAGCGCTGCAGAGATCGGGGCGAACTTTCGTCGCAGGGTGGAGAGGGAAAGGGCCGGAGCTGAACTTGTCCTTCTGCTCCCGGGCGATGAAGCGGTTCTCTCGGGGAGCGCACGCTTCGAGGGTTCACTAGACCTTCCCCCCATCCAGAATGAGGGCGAAGTCTTGGCTGAAGCTCGGCGCTTTGAACGCTTCAGGGGCTTTATGGCCCAGACGGGGAACCGCGATCGCGGCGAGCCCCTGTTTGTTGCGACCTGTGCCGGATGCCATCAGGTTGCCGGGATTGGAGCGAACATCGGGCCGGTTCTTGACGGGGCGGCAAGCAAGGGAAGCGAGGGCTTGTTGCGGTCCATCTTGACGCCCAACGCCGGAGTGGAGTCGGGTTACCGGAACCTCATCGTGCGCACGAAAGCTGGAGAGCTCCTCACCGGGTTCTTGGCCTCTGAAGACTCCGAAGGCATTGTGCTTCGACGGCAAGATCGAGAGGACCTGCATCTCTTGCGCAATCAAATCGAGAGCGCACGTTACGACAAATTGTCCGTCATGCCGGAGGGGTTGCTCGATGGGATGAGTGACGAGCAGATCCGCGACCTCTTCGAATACATACAAGGCTTGCGATAGCCGAGCCATTTCACGCCGACATTTCAGTGAACCTCACGAAGAACGAATGACATTGCAGAACGACAATTCCCGCAGCGGAATCCTCAAGCGCTTTCGCGCACAAATTGCCCGTGGCGAGCCGATCATCGGTGGTGGAGCCGGCACCGGAATCTCCGCCAAGAGCGAAGAGGCCGGAGGCATCGACCTGTTGATCCTCTACAACTCGGGGCGTTACCGCATGGCGGGTAGGGGCTCGACGGCTGGCTTGATGCCTTACGGGAACGCCAACCAGATCGTGAAGGAGATGGCTTTTGAGGTGATCCCGGTGGTCAAGCACACCCCGGTTTTGGCGGGGGTTTGTGGCACGGATCCGTTCATGATGCCCAAGCTGTTCTTGAAGGAATTGAAGGAGCTTGGCTTTGCTGGCATTCAGAACTTCCCCACGGTGGGTTTGATCGAAGGCCGTTTGCGCTCCACCTTGGAAGAGACCGGCATGGGCTACGGGCTCGAGGTCGAGATCGTGGAATTGGCCCGTGAGATGGACATGTTGACGACACCTTATGTCTTCAACACGGCCGAGGCTGAGCTGATGACGAAGGCCGGCGCCGACATCATTGTGGCCCACATGGGATGTACAAGCGGGGGTTCCATCGGTGCCGAAACGGTCAGTCCGCTGGACGAATGCGTGGGCACCATTGAAGCCATCGTCGACACGGTGAAGTCCATCCGCGAAGACGTGATCTGTCTTTGCCACGGGGGGCCAATCGCCATGCCTGACGACGCCGCTTACATCATCGAACGCACCAAGGGTATCGATGGATTCTATGGGGCCAGTTCTACGGAACGCTTCCCAACGGAAGTCGCCATCAAAGCTCAAATCGAGCGTTTCAAGGCCATTCGGTTGCCGGAGAAAAGATAGCCGTGTGCGGCAGCGAGTTCTTGCGTTTCGTCAGCTCCTCGAATGTTCAAATCGAGGAATTACCCTGGGGACCACACGAATGGATGGTTCGTCCCGGGATGACGGAGGGTCAGAATCTGTTACTGGTCAGAGTGACCATGCCCCCGGGGGAAGCGCATCAATTTCATCGTCACCCGGAAATGGAGGAAGCTCTTTATTACCTCTCGGGAAAGGCTGAACAGTGGGTCGGGGAGACGAGTCGCATTGTCGGGCCAGGTGAAGTCGTTCATGTGCCAATGAACGAGGTGCACGGTACCTACAACATCTTCGACGAGCCTG
>JBLIMI010000498.1:0-3554 GCA_047638655.1 Minisyncoccia bacterium
CTGGACTCACGAGAGTCTTTTATAGCGACAACGGTTCAACAGCAGTGGAAGTCGCGCTCAAGATGGCGCGACAGATCTGGTGCCACCAAGGCCAGGATCAGCGACGCGTGTTCATCGCTCTCGACGGCGCCTATCACGGCGACACGTTTGGCGCCATGTCCATCGGCGACCCGGATCCGTTCTTCTTGCCCTTCGCTCCGATGCTGTTCGGCACGCGTCGGGTCGCGGCTCGGGCAGGTGAGGTCGCCGAGGCGTTGAAGGAACTCGGAAACTCTTGCGCTGGCGTCATTCTCGAACCCCTGATCCAGGGAGCGGCCGGCATGAGCATGCAACCGCTGGCGTTCTTGCAGGAAGTGCGCGCGCTTTGCGATCAGTTCGAGGTCCCCCTGATCGCCGACGAGGTGATGACCGGGTTTGGCCGCACGGGTGAACTCTTCGCCTGCAACAAGGCAGGCATCACTCCGGACTACCTTTGCCTCGCCAAGGGCCTGACCGGTGGCAACTTTCCTCTCTCGGCCACCTTGACCCGAGAGTCTTCGTTCAACGCATTTCTTTCTTCGGAGCGAATCAAGGCATTCTTCCACGGCCACACGTTTACGGGCAACCCCGTTGGCTGTGCAGTGGCGCTGGAGTCCCTCAAGATTTGCGCAGATGAAAACACTCCAGGCAAGTTGGAGAAGATCGGCGCCACGATCGAGGCCAACCTGCGCCACGCTCTCGAGGCTCACCCCGGAATCACAGGGCTGCGTCGGACGGGCGGCGTCGTCGCTTTTGATCTCGTGCCTGCGCATGGCGAGTCCACCGGATACCTTTCGAACTTGCAGCCCATGCTGCGCGCCGCCGCCATCGAGCGCGGCGTTCTTTTGCGTCCGCTTGGAAACGTGCTCTACGCGATGCCCCCGTCCAGCACCACGACAGCGCAATGCGAACGAATCGCTGAAGTCATGGTGGAGTTGGTGGAACTGTCACTGGGGTGACAGCGGATGGCCTTGGTTTGCGATGCGCTCAACTTGCGCACGTACGAAGACTTCGGGGCTTCCAGGACGCATGCCCGCGCGCCGGGCCTCGATCAACGCCTCTTCAATGGGGACACCAAGCCAATGCACACGGTAGATCGCCACGAAAGAGGCTCCGCGGCCTCCGCTGCCGTCGATCATGAGTGTAGGAAGTCCGCGGTGAGTCCCATCAACGACTCGCGGGCAACCATCCGATAGCCATTCCATCACGAAGTCCACGGCTTCATCGCTCGGCGAACCACCTTCGCGGATGGCGGCAGTCATGTATTCCATGCCATAGCGCTCACAAGCCGCAGCAATGCTGCAAGCACCTTTCTCATTTGGAGTAGAGAGATCGATCACGCGCTTGACGCCACGGCGCCGGGCCAGATTCATGTCCTGTTCGCAGACCATTCCCCCAAACCAAATGGGCCCCATGGTGGAGACGTTGCGCATCTCGCCAAAGCTCCCCGCCTGGATCGATGGATAAGCGTTGCGAATGGAATTTGTTCCACTCGTCCCACAAGCAAAGCTCATGAGGGCGAGGCCAAGGAGCAAGGTGATGTGCAAAGGCTGGCAACTCATGGGAAAAGGGTACAGCCCAAATTCAATGTGTGGCACACCGAGCTGCGGCAATCTTGAGCACTTGCGCAAGTGCCTCGATCACCACAGCCGTGGTTCCCAATCAAGATTGAGCTAGCGCACGCGGTTCTCGACCTCGGACTGGATCAGATCCCGAATCTTGGCCTCGAGCTGTGCATTTTGTTGCTCCAACTCGTTCAGTACCGTTTTGTTCTCCGTACGCCTCAGCTCTTCAAGCTGCGCTCGCAGAATGCGATTGCGACGCAGAGAATCAATGCAATTGGAGAGGTCATTCTCAACGGGCAAGTGCCGCAGGATCAACTCGCGACTAGTCTTGAGCAGACCCAGGAACTCTGTGAAGTCCGGATCGTTCATGATCGGGTTCAAAAGCTCCGACTCCGCGATCAACTCGTCGAGGGAATCCCCCTTGGCGTGCCGGCTACGGCGCAAGATTTCAGCGAACTGCGCCACCAAGGTGGAGCGGCGATAACCCGGCGTGGACCCGGCCCAGTTTGTCGCCGTGGACAGTAGAACAGGGAAGCTACGCTCCGTCGCGGAGTCCTCCAGGGCGTTGCGGCCCGCACCACTGGGAGCTTTCCAGCGCAGGCGGATCTGCGCCAAGGGCTGTTCCGACTTGGCACCGGTAAGTTCCAACTCGTAGAGCGCAACCACCTGATGGCCCGCACCCACTTCCCCGGCGTCCACCGCGTCGTTGCGGAAGTCCGCGTCGGCGATCGCGCGGTTCTCGTACCCGAGCAATCGGTAGCAATACACTTGCGAAGGATCGAATTCGGCCTGAATCTTCACGTCGCGTGCGATCGGCTGGAAGGCACCCGTGAAGTTCTCCACCAGGGCACGTCGCGCTTCCGCGGGCGAGTCCACGTAGTTGCACAGGCCGTCGCCCTTGTTGGCGAGTTGCTCCAAGAAAGCATCGTTGTGGTTGCTCATGCCCACCCCGATGGTGTTGAGATAGATGCCTGACTCACGACGCTTGCGCACGCTGTCATTGATACGGTCCTGGTCAGTTTGGCCGATGTTTGCCACACCGTCCGAGAGCAAGACCACGCGATTGTGGACCTCGCTCGATAGCGCTGCCGCAGCCACCTCGTAACCGAAGACGAGGCCACTCTCAGCGTTCGTTCCCCCGTCAGGCGCCATGCCGTACAAGGCCCCTTCGATCACGTCACGGTTCTGAGCAGACGTCATGGGCAAGACCAAAGTTGCGGTCTTGCTGAAGCCAACGATGGCGATGGAGTCCCCACCATTCAACTGCGAAACCAAGAGCCGCAGCGAGTGCTTGACCAATTCTAGCCGGCCGCCTTCTTTCATCGACCCCGACGTGTCCACGACGAAGGTCAAGTTCATGGGCTTGCGCTCTTCCCTAGCAATCTCCTTACCACGAACCCCAACCCGTAGCAGCCAACGCTGGCTGGGCGCCGTGCCTGGATTCCCGAAACGACTGGGCGCTAGCTCCGTGGTGACCGCGAAGGTCTCCTCGCTAGGCGCAAGCAAGTCAGGCTTAAAGTAATTGACGAACTCCTCGGTCCGAATCGCCGCCTTGGAAGGGAGGTTGCCCTCGTTTAGGTAACGCCTCGCGAGGGTGTAGCTGGCCGTATCTACATCCACGCCAAAGGTGGACAGTGCATCCAGTTGCGTGAGCTCAAAGGCATGGTCCCCCCAGAAACGAAAGAACATGTCTTTGGGCTTCTCATTCGGGCGCCGCACGCAATCGTCCAAGATACTTCGAGTTCGTCGTTCCCCAAGTTCTTTGGTGGAGAGAGCCTGGTCCCGTTGCCCGTTCCCCAGGAAGAAGTCGTCCTGTCCAGTGTTCGCCCGGCGTTCCCAAACTTCCGTTGCAACGTGATAGGTATCGCCGTCTGCGTCACCTTCGTCCAGTATCCCGAGGTCGAGCCCGAAACTTGTATTCTCATTGCCGGCGGAGTGCTCTCGAGTCGCTCGGCGGCTCCGTGGTAGCGG
>JBLIMI010000499.1:0-3553 GCA_047638655.1 Minisyncoccia bacterium
GCCACGAATTCGCCGTCGATGTGAGCGATGCGAACCGCACCCATTGTGGCTTCAAAGGGAAGGCCACTGATCGAAAGTGCCGCAAAAGCACCGATCATGGAGGCCACGTCGGTGTTGTTCTCACCGTCGTACTGCATGGTGAAGCTCATCACTTGAACCTCAGCCTTGTAGCCCGCGGGGAACATGGGACGGATCGAACGGTCCGTCAAACGCATGGTAAGGATCTCTTTGGTCGTCGGGCGACCTTCACGCTTGAAGAAACCTCCGGGGATTTTGCCCGCAGATTCGGTTTTCTCACGGTAGTCGACCACGAGCGGGAAGAAGTCAATGTCCTCCCGGGCGTTGCCAGCCGTCACGGCCGAGAACACTTTTGAGTCACCGATGGTGACGATGACCGAGCCGCCTGCTTGGCGAGCCATGTGGCCAGTCTCTAGAACGATTTTGCGTCCGGCGATGGTTCGCTCGACGCTTTTGTAGGTATCAAACATCTGTCTTTGTCTGGTTTTTATCTCTTTATCAACATCAAGCCGAGGAGACCGCATTCAATGACTTCCTATCGAAGTCGCGATCTGGCTCGCAACCCATGTGGCACGCACCGAATTCATATCGGGCGAAGAAAACCACTTGCACGCAGGGCTCGCTCGAAAGCGTGACCGCGTGGGGCTGTCGGCGGGAGCCGGGGTTTCGTACCTAAGGCCAAAAAGGGCCAGGGCACAGTGCGGGGATGCGGGATGCGAAATGCATCCAGGTGACGCCAAGACAATTGCCTCGGCGCTCGATCCCCGAACAGAAATTTTATTCGTGTCGCCCGACTCAGCCCGAAGCGCGGCGCGCAGGGGGCTGTGGAGAGCAAGACACGTGCTTGTTTGTGACTTAGCGGCGCAAGCCGAGCTTGGCCACGATGGACTGATAACGCTCGGGCGACTTGCCTCGCAAGTAGCGAAGCAAACGGCTGCGGCGACCGACCATGGTGAGCAGACCCCGGCGCGTTGCGAAGTCTTTCTTGTGTGCTTTCAGGTGCACGGTGAGGTTCGTGATGTGCTCGGTGAGCACGGCGACTTGAACCTCGGGAGAACCGTTGTCTCCCTCTACAATGGCGTGCTCTTTGATGATCTCGAGCTTACGCGCGGCTTCGATAGCCATAACTTGTTGTTCCCTGTTTCCTTGTTTGCTTGGACGACTCACGTCCCTGGGCAATGCGCCCCGGAACGCCTCGAATGACTTGCCCAAGCTCCAGAGCAGGGGGCTCCAGTACGTGGGTGCACCGGCGTCACATCACAGTGACCAAAATTCCGGTGATCCTCGGGTCCGTGGGGAACCAGAGGCCTTTCGAGGCCAAACAGTCTAGCGGCACGGACTGAGCTGTCCAGTCCTGTACCTAAATGGCTTTCGGAAGTTCCAGGACGGGGCTGGAGGCTTCCCAGGTCCTAGGGAGCGCAGTCTCCCAGAACGGGGACAGCCGGAACTAGTCCGATTTGCGGGGGAAAGTGATCACCGGCACATTTGAGTGGCGCAAAACGGCCTCTGCAACGCTCCCGAGGGCCAAGTGCCGCCAGCCCGTGCGGCCGTGGGTGGAGAGGGCGATCAGATCCACATCGTGCTCGGCCGCGTAGCTGGAGATCGCCGTGGGAATTCGCTCGCCAATGACGACGTCGTGCTGGACCTCGATGCCGTCCAGCCATTCCTCACTGGTCTTTTCCATCGCCTGGCTGGCCGCAGCCATCATTTGCGGCAGGTCCGGGGATGAAATAGGCGGGGCCAAGAGCGCCCCATGGGGTGCGATGACCAAGTCCTGGACCACGTTGAGCAGCGTCACTCGCGCCCCCCAGGAGCGGGCCAAATCGGCCACCATTGCCAAGGGACGTAGAGCATCGGGCGAGAGGTCAGTGGCGATCAGAATGTGTTTCATGACGAAAAGTGTGAGGTCTCTGAGTGAGACGAACAATCCGGAGTTCCCTGTCCTCTTTACTCTAGCTTACTGGGCATCGCACAGGAAGGGCAACTCCGTAATCCATGTGTGGGAAGCCTGCCACCTCTGCGCGCTTGGATGCCCCGTGCTAGGCTCGTGCCCCCCCGTGACTCTCATCCAGTGATCTATATGCGTTTCCGCTCCATTCTCGCCCCCCTCATTCTCGCCGGAGTGTCTCAGGCCCAGGTCGGCGACCCCTTCTGCCTGGGGACGGCCTGCCCTTGCGGCAATCTGGACCCCGATGCCGGTTGCGGCAATTCCGGTCTCGACGGAGACTCGTCCACGGGGGCCAGGCTGTTGGCTGCGGCGGGCAGCACCAACCTTGCTGCGGACGACTTGGTGTTGGCACTGGAAGGCATCACGCCCGGTCGATTCGGCTTGCTGATCGTCGGCACAGACACAGGCTCGACCCCACTCGGCGACGGGCAACTTTGCGTTGCATTGAACGGTCAAGGCATCCAGCGAGTGCAGCCCATGACCGCGGGCATCTCCGGGCGCTTCTCGCAATCTCAGTTCGCCGCCAAACTGGAAGGCACCGCGCTCGGGCCGATCACGCCGGGGACGACGTTGTACTTCCAAGCCTACTACCGCGACCCCGGCGGTCCCTGTGGCTCGGGCTTCAACCTCTCGAACGCTTTGCCCGTCACTTTCACCAG
Organism: Minisyncoccia bacterium; assembly: GCA_047638655.1. Classification (GTDB taxonomy): domain Bacteria; phylum Planctomycetota; class UBA1135; order UBA1135; genus JABACD01. The sequence goes on from JBLIMI010000499.1 coordinate 2,626, forward strand.
TGGCCCGGTCGAACTCGAACTCGCCGGGGAGCCATTGCTGCAAGCTCCGAGCTTCGATTACGTGGACGCCTTCAATCACGGCTCCGACATTCACATCACCCTCGATCCGGTTCGCTTCCCCGCCATCAATGGCGTGCAGGCAGCGGCCTATGTGGTGGAAGGGCGAACTCGAGATGAATGGCTAGGCAACCCGACCCTCGTGGATGTGCGCGGCGCACCCACCAGCGTCGAGTTCTCGGGGGGTAGTCTTGCCGAGAACACGCTGCTGATCGATGGAGGCAACTTGCCGGGTCCTGTGGGTGACGACCTCTCCCGAGGGTTTGATGTGGTCATCGATCTCGATGGCGATGGAGAACTCGGGAGCGGCGACTTCATCGATGGGCGAGGAGATGGGCACGGCCTGGCGGTTTTCCGCGACCTCGTGGCGAACGGCAACCACAGCGTTACCAGCCTGCTGCACGATCACGGTGGGTCCTTCCACCGCCAAGAGATTTTCTACCCGTCGGACATCGCACAACTCGGCCAACGCAGCTTGATCGTCGTTAGTCATGGCAACGGGCACAATTTCCTCTGGTACGACCACATCGGGGAGCACATGGCTTCCCATGGTTACGTGGTCATGAGCCACCAGAACAACACCAATCCCGGAATCGGTGCCGCCTCCACGACGACGCTGCAGAACACGGACTTGTTCCTGCAAAACCTCTCCAAGATTGATGGCGGCGCACTGCTCGGCCACGTGGATCCGCATTCGATCATTTGGATGGGACACAGCCGTGGGGCCGAGGGAATCGCTCGTGCGTACCAACGCATCTACTCGGGACTCTACACCCCGGAGGCTTACACGATTGACGACCTGAAGTTGCTGTCCTCGATCGCGCCCACAGACTTCCTGGGACCCAACTCCAACCCTCAGGACGTGCCCTTC
>JBLIMI010000500.1:0-3547 GCA_047638655.1 Minisyncoccia bacterium
CCTACTACCAGTTCTGGTTCCGTGACCCCACCAACCTCTGCACACCAGCTACGGGGTCCGGGCACGTCGGATTCAACTTCAGCAACATGATCGGCACGGACTGGTTGCCCTAGCCTGCATGAGTCAGGCCGGCTAGGCGACTCGAATCAGGTCTCGATGGAGCAACAGCCCAGGGCGTCAGACATCAGTCTGCGCTCTGGGCTGTTGCTTTATTCGGTTGGTGTTCCGTCATAGGTCCACTGCGAAGGGTTCGGCAATCCCCTGGTCCCCCGAATGCGGCGGGCGTTCTCTGGGCAGGTTGATCTTGAAGCTGGCCCCACCCAGGTCGGAAGTTCCTACCTCGATACTGCCTCCCTGGGCCAGCACCGCCGAGTGAGCGAGGGCCAAGCCCAGACCGTAACCCGACCGTTTCCCCTCTGCGCTGGGTGCGCGGAAGAAGGGTTCGAAGATTCGTTCGCGCATCTCTTCGGGGACGCCGGGACCATTGTCATTGACGAGCACCTGAATTTTCTCCGTATCAGGGCGGAAGATGATCTCCACACGGCCGCCCTGCGGTACCCAGTCCAGGGCGTTGCACGCCAAGTTGCGCATGGCCGTCAAGAGCGCTTCGCGATCGCCGTGCAAAGAGAGATCCCCGCCTGACTCGAACACCAACTCAACCGGGATGCGTTCCGCACGCCGCACTTCTCGTTCGAGCCGGAAGCGGACCTCCTTGTAGAGGTCGAATGACTCGGACTGCTTGGCATCGGCGGATTTCTTGGCGGAACAGAGCGAAACCAGGTTGTGGACACCATCCCCCAGGTAGCGCAGTTCTTCGAGATGGCTGAGCAGAACATCGCGGTAGCGCTCTCCCGAACGCTCCGCGATCAAGGTGACTTCGGTTTCGCCGATCAAGTTCTGAATGGGAGCGCGCAGTTCGTGGGCCATACCCGCAATCAACACCCGCGAAGCTTTGGTCTCCTCACGAATTTTGAGCAGCATGCCTTCGAGGGCTTCGGCGACCTCCGAGATCTCTGTGGGCAAGTCGTCGACTTGCAAGTCGATGCGGTCGCTCGAGGCTTGAACCTCGCGTAACCGAGCGGCGATGCGAGCCAACAACTGCGAAACCCGCGTGGAGAAGGCCTGACCCACCAGGAAAATGCACAGAAAACCCATGGCCATGGTCAGGGCGGTGATGCGCACGTACTGATCCACGAAGGTTCGATGCGGCGCCTGGTCGAGCATCAGGCCAATGATGACTCCCGAGTCCAATTGGGTAGAGCGCCAGACGTAGCCGTCGCTGGCGGCGATTGAGTTATCCAGGGGAGAGGCCGCCGGTGCGCCGTGTTGCAACGATTCGGGCACACCGAATTCGCCGATGAGATGTTCGCCTCCCGGAGCCCAAACCCGCCAGGCGAAGCGGCTCGACTGATGTAGCCGTGAGAGTTCGTCGGCCACCGCCAGGAAGGCCGTCCCATCGACCTCCTGAAAAGCAAAGGCGGCGCGAATCTTGTCCATCTCCTTGCTCAGGAAGGCGTCGACTTGGCGATCGGCGGAGGACTCCACGAACCAGATTCCGGTCGCGAACAAGGAGACCGCGACAAGTCCCGAAGTCAGACCCAACCAGCGGAGCATCTTGCCCCGCAAGGTCCACTTGCGCTTGGTCCCCGGATCATTCATGGGCGAGATCCACCAGTTGGTAGCCTTCGCCCCGCACGGTTCGGATCAACCTCGTGCCGTGGGGTTGTAGACGCCTCCGCAAACGGGCGATGAACACGTCCACTAGATTGGTCTCGGGGTCGAAGTCGATGCCCCAAACATCCTTGAGCAGCTTGACTCTGCTCGTGACCTTTCCTTTCTCGCGCACCAGGGCCAGCAACAGATCGTATTCCTTCGTGGACAATTCATGAAGCTTGCCCTCAATGGTCACTTCCCGTTGGCCGAGGTCGATGTGCAAGGGCCCAAAGGTCAACACGGGGACCGACTCTCGCCGTCGAATCACCGCGTCGATACGTGCCAACAGTTCCGTGAACTCGAAGGGCTTGATGATGTAATCGTCGGCGCCCAACTCTAGGCCTCGAACCCGATCTTCCACCGCGTCGCGAGCCGTGAGAAAGATCGTGGGGATCTCGTTTTCTTGCTCTCGAATGGCCTCCAGCACGTCCCAGCCGCTGGCGCCGGGCATCATGACGTCGAGCAGCAGGAGGTCGAAGGGGTTGGGATCGACTCCCATCAATGCTTCGAGGGCCGCTTCGCCATTCGCCGCTTCTGACGTGTCCATGCCATAAGCCGCAAGCCCCTCGCAGAGGAACTTCCGGAACTTTGGATCGTCGTCGACAACCAGAATCCTGACCATGGGCAGAGCCTACCACGTGGGCCAGTCGCAGCGAATGACATGCATGTTATCCCGACCAGCCCACGGGGTCCCGGCCGGTCAGGGGGTGAATGTCATGCGCAAGGCGTCGGAGGTATTGAATCCCGAGGCACCCGCCAGAATGTCGCGGTACCAGTGCTGGAAGCTCCAACTCGTTCCGGCGTTGATTTGCCCCGAGCCGGAACCTGTCGGGGCTGTGCTCAGATCCAGAGCGAGCAAAGAATTGCCGGCTGCGTCCGCCTGGATGGCGGGGGGTAAGCGATGCAAGCCCCCTGTGATGCAGAGCCGACCATCCCCGAAGGCCACATCCGTCGTGTCGGGACCATAGAAGAAGATGCCGAAGGTGTTGGGCACCAAGCCGTTGACCTCCAATTGCAAGTCGTTGGCCGTCAAGCTGGTGCTGCCCAGAAAGGTGATTTCGGCACCGGCACCCGCGGAATTGGGTTGCTTGCTGCAGTGCCGTTCGATCGGAACGATTTCCAGAAGACGGGTGCCGTCCACGGTGATCGGTCCAATGCGAATTTCATCGGGATGAACCGTGAGCAAGCCCGAGGGGAGCGGAGCACCATCGAGCAGAACCGTGGCCCCAGCGATGGCCTGAAAATTCCCGCGCAGAATCACCATCGGAATCAATGCTTCCCCGGGGCCCATCATGAGCGCCGGGTCGAAGCTGGGTTCGAACAGCGGTGAGAGCACCAGAGCCAGTGGCGTCGCCGTGCCCAGGGCGAGTTGGGCTTGGACCAGGTCAAAGCGAATCTCCGCGGCGCGCGCGAGCTCCACTTCGATTTGGTTCTGTGCGATGTCGCGTCTGGCTCGCACGGCGGCGGGTTGATTGAGCCAGGGCGTGGCGCTCATGAGTTCCAGCCAGTAGCTCTTTTGATGTTCGTCTTCGTAGGTCTTGAAGACCACCGTTTCGGGGTTGTGGTTCAGGCTACGGGCTTCGAAGAAGTCAAAGGCACCGAGCAAATGGCCAGGATTGGCGGCGTCCTCGATACCAATCACATCTGGCGCGATCGGGGCACCGAGGGCCCAACGCGAGTCCACCTGGTGCCCTACCTCGGAAAACATGAAGGCCCAGTCGTACCCGCCCGGGGCGTTCGTTCGTAGTTCGCTCAGAGTTGGCGTGTGCCCGAAGCAGAACTCCAAGCCTGAGTGGCATGCGTTGAACGAGGTGTCGCTCGTGATGTGCCACCC
>JBLIMI010000501.1:0-3543 GCA_047638655.1 Minisyncoccia bacterium
AGGGCTGGGAGAGCATCAGCTACGGCGGTGAAGGCGAAGTCGAGCAACGAGACGGATGGACGATGCTCCCCATGGGGGTCGCTTTGACCGGCATTCGGCGTCCACAGGGTTTGCCCCGCAACATCGACTACGAGTTGGAACTCACGGCCCGCCGCGATCTCGGTAGTGACTTCTTCTGCGGACTCACGTTCCCTGTCCACGATGAGTTTGCCACCCTGATCATCGGGGGCTGGGGTGGCGGCTTGTGCGGCATTTCCTGCATCGACATGCGGGACGCGTCGGACAACGACACCAAGAGCATTCGCAATTTGCGCGACAAACAGGCCTACTCGATTCGCTTGCGCGTGCAAGCGCTGCGAATTCAGGCCTGGCTCGACGGCGAGCTCATTGTCGATGCGAACATCCAAGGCAAGTCCCTGTGCTTGCGCACGGAAGTCCTCGCCAGCGCTCCCCTTGGCATCTCGAGCTACATCACCAGCGCCGCCATCGGCGAACTTAGGTACCGGCCCCTGGGCCAGCCATGAACGACTCCGTTCAGGCCCGCTCTTTGAACAGAGTCAGGTAGCGCGACAATTTGGAGATCAAACGTCTCGGGTGCGCCAACTCCCCCGCCAGGCGATGCGGTCGCAAGTAGAACGAGCGGTAGGCTTTCTTGATCTTGGCCTCGATCTGAGCCGCTGTCATGTGCTCGTTGCCTTCCATGGCGCGGTAGCCCGTCATGACGGCGTAGTCGAAATCGCGGCCATCGGAGAGCATCTCGTAGAGCGGCGTCCCGGGATAGGCCGTCACGGCGCAAAACTGCACTTGATCGGGATCGAGATGCTCCACGAGGCGCAAGGTCTCGTCCACCATGGACTCGGTTTCCTCGGGGAAACCGATCATGCAGAAGGCACGGGTTTCGATACCGAAGTCGCGGGCCGCCACGAAGACCTCCTTGGCCTGGGCGTGATCGAGCAACTTGGCGCCGCAATGCTTACGCTGAATCTCTTCGTTGCCCGACTCCACGCCGAGTGAGATGTGGCGGCAACCGGCCTTGGCCATGATCTCGAGCAACTCACGGTCGAGCACCTTGACGGCCGTCTCGCATTGCCATTCGATATCGAGGCCACGGTCGAGCATGCCCTGGCAAAGTTCGAGCACACGGTTGCGCTTGGTGGAAAAGATCGGATCACGGAAGACCACGTGACGGATGCCATGCACGCGGTAGAGATCTTCGAGTTCGGCCAGCACATGCTCCGGGGAGCGAAAACGAAAACGCAAACCCTGGGCCAAGGTGTAACCGCAGAATGAACAATTCAGCGGGCAACCGCGAGAGGACTTGACCGTGGTGATCGCACCGTCGATGCCCGGAAAACGATACGCCTGATTGTCCAGCAAGTGCCGCGCGGGAAGCGGCAGGTCGTCCAAGGCATTGATCTTTTCGCGCTCGGCTTCGTGAACCACCTGGCCGTCAGCAGCGCGCCAACTGGCTCCCGCGACTCCCTTGAAGTCTTCGTTTGCGGCCAGACGTTGCGCAAGGTCGCGCACGATGTGTTCCGGTTCGCCGCGGATCACCACGTCCACGTTGTCGCCCTCGAAGATTTCGTCGGGCGTGTAACTGACTTGGGACCCGAGAATGCCAACCGGAATGCCGAGGTCGCGGCGCACCAGCCCGGCCAGTTCCAAATCGCGCTCTAGGGAGGTGCTCGAGGAGTCCAGGCACACGAAATCGGGCTTCTCCGAGCAGATGGCCTTGTGGGATCCCGCCAGGTCCAACTCGCGCGCGTCACCGTCGTGGATCACCACCTCGTGGCCCTCCGCTTCGAGCACCGACGCCACATGGGCTAGCTCGATCGGCGGGTACAGCAAGCCGGGATTGACGGCCATGCCAAATCCACCCATCAACCCGCGACTGACGCGGAATTCCGGGGGGCTGGGGGGATTGACGAGGACGATCTTCACGGGATTGGGGGGGTCTGAGGCCGACGAGAACCTCATCGACCCGAAGTGCGACCAACCCAAAGGTGGGCGCCACAATTCGACTCAGGGCTACAGAGAGTCTACTCGCTCCTGAGTTCCCCGCCCAGATCACCTGCCAAACGCTCCAAGCGAGAGATGAACTTGGCCGCATCCTTGTCGGTAAGCGTCTTCTTGTCGCTCTGGAGCAGGACATGGTAGGCCAGGGATTTCTTGCCCTCGCCGATGCCAGGACCCGTGTAGACGTCGAAAAGCTCCAAATCCTTGACCATGCCCTTGCCGGCTTTTTCGATGGCCAAGACCAAATCCCCGGCCGGAACCGTGCTGGGCATGGCCAGGGCCACGTCCACTTTGTTGCCCGGAAAACGCGGAATGGGCCGGTAGCCGAATCCTGGGCGGGCGCTCGCCAGCAGTTCGTCCAGGGAAACTTGAGCCAGCACGACCTCGCCGGTCAGCTCCTGGACCAGCCCCAGGGGCTTGTGCAGCCCCGGCTCGAGAAGTCCGAGGGTGACCGGCGCGCGGCGCTCCCCGGGGTTCTCCCCATCCGCAAAGGTACCGACCAGGCTGTGACCCGGATGGAACCAGGGATCGAGCTTGTCATCGGACTCTGGACGTTCCCAAGTCGGCGCCTGGTATCCCAGTGACGCGAATAAATCTTCGAGCACCCCCTGCATCTGCGGGAAAAGCCCCGCGTCGAAGCGCGCTTTCTTGGAAGGCTCGGGACGAGTCCAGACCAAAGCCAACTCGTGCACTTCACCGGGCAAGCCGCGCTCGTCAGCGTTTTCGGGATGGTAGCCCTTACCGATTTCAAAGAGGCGCACGTCACTCGAGTGACGCCGATTCTTCTCCAGCAGGTTGAGCAAGCTCGGAACCAAGTTGCGCCGGATGCGTTCCTCGCCATCCACCACCGGGTTCACCAGGGTCGTGTACTCGCGATCGAGCGCGCCCAGCTTCTTCAGCAGAGAACCAGCGACGAAGGAGTAACTCAGGACTTCGTGGAACGCGGGCCCACCGGCCAGTCGATCCTGAATTTTCGTCACCAGCGCTCGTCGTTCGTCGTGGGGCGGCGGTGCGATCTCAGCCGACAGACGCCGTTCGGGAATGTTGTCGTAGCGATACAGACGCCCGACCTCCTCCACCAAGTCCTGCTCGATGGCGATGTCTTTCGTGGCCCGATTCGAAGGCACCTCGACCCGCATCAGGTCCCCCTCTACGCTGACACCAAAAGCGATGCTGCGCAGGAAGCCCGCGATGGCTTCGTCCTCAAGTTCCACCCCCAACAAGCGGCGCACGCGGCTCCCGCGCAACTCGATGACCATGCAGGGGTCGCTCCAATCCCCCGCATCCGTCGGAGCGCTAGGCAGCACGATCTCCGGCTGCAATTCCTGCAGAAGCCGTACCAGGTGCCCCGCCGCTTCCATGGGCAACTTGGGATCGAGGCTCTTTTCAAAGCGCGTGGAAGCGTCCGTGCGTAAACCGATGCGCGTCGCGGTGCGCCGGATGGTGACCGCATCAAAGGCGGCCACTTCGAGCAACAACTTGCCCGTGTCTTCACCGACCTTGGACGCTTCGCCGCCCATGATGCCC
>JBLIMI010000502.1:0-3536 GCA_047638655.1 Minisyncoccia bacterium
CCGGGGTTGGGCCCAACGCCCCTGACCTGCTCGGCGAAATGATGCACGACTCCATCGAGGGCTTTCGCTCGCTGTTCCTCTAGGGAGGAATAGGATCTGACCCATGATTCGGGACCTCATCGTCAGTCTGTTCCTGATCGCGCTGATGCCTGCATCTTTCCGCAAGCCTTTTGTCGGGTTGCTGGTGTTCTCGCTCTTGGCCTACATGCGCGTGCAGGACTTGACGTGGGGCTTTGCGCGCAACATCCGTTGGTCGTTCTACATTGCACTGATCACCTTTGCGGGGTTCTTCGTTTCCACCCGCGAGCGACGATTCACGGTGCAGGAGTTACGGATCACGGTGATGGCGGCCATGGTGTGTCTGGTGGCGGTCTCGATCGTGAAGAATCGTGGCATCGATTCCAGGGATCTGTCCGGCTTCCTCGAGTACGGCAAGATCATCGTGATCGCCATGTTCACCACAGGACTCGTGCACACCCGTGAGCGGCTACGCATGTTGTTATGGGTGATCACCCTGTCCTTTGCCTTCTTCGGAGCCAAGTCTGGTTTGGTGGGGGTCGTGACGCTGGGTCGTATGGAGATTCTCCAGGGGCCGGGGGGCATGATGATGGACAACAACGACTTCGCTCTGGCGCTTGCCATGAGCGTGCCCATGATGGTCATGGTTGGGCTCTCCGAGAAGCGGCAGTTGCTGCGCAAGGCATTGCTGGTGTGTGTTCCTTTGACCGCCATCACCATTGGACTGACCCACTCAAGGGGTGGTTTTCTGGCGCTCAGCACGGGCACCATGATCATGATCATGCGTTCGCGGAAACGGGTGATGGGGTTCTCCCTGATGCTGCTCGTGTTGAGGGGGGGCGCACTCTTGGGCCCCAGTGGAGTCGTCAACCGTGTGCAGTCCATCGGCGAATACGAAGAGGACTCTTCCGCACAGGCGCGCTTTGCTGCTTGGCGCACCGCTGCCGTGATGATTCGGGCCAACCCCGTCTTCGGCGTGGGCTTTGGTCACTTTCAGGACAACTACAAGCGCTACGACCCGGCCAACCTGGACCAGACCTTGAAGAAGTCCAAGAGTCACGTGGCCCACAACAGCTACTTACAGATTTGGGCAGAGTGCGGGACGCCGACGTTCATGCTTTACCTGTTCATGATGCTGCTCTGCTTCCTGGACCTGTGGGACGTCCGACGAATGGCGATGCGGCGCTATTACGCCAGTTGGATTCTAAATTATTGCACGATGTTTGAAGCGTCCCTGGCGACGTTCATCCTGGGCAGTGTGTTCTTGAATCGTGCGCACTTTGACTTGCTCTACCACTGGGTGGCAATCATCGTTGCGTTCGGGATCATCGCCCGGCAACACATGACGGACCCTAGCTTGGCGCCTATCGAGCACCAAGGGCGGGGCGTTTTGCAACCGATGGCCACCACGGGCTTCGCCCGTTCCAATCAGGCCCGGGGCTTCGAACGGCGTCCATCCCAAAACGGGGCCTTCTAGCATGTGTGGGTTCACGGGCTTTGCCCTGCGAGATGTCGAGAGCGCGGTGGACTTGCAGCGCCTCAAGCGCATGACCGACAGCATCCGACACCGGGGCCCTGACGACGAGGGGCTTGAAGGGCGGGCTGGCGTGGGGCTTGGGTTTCGGCGCCTCTCGATCATCGACCTGGCCGGTGGCCACCAACCGCTCTGGAACGAAGAGCGCGACGTCGCGGTCCTTTGCAACGGCGAGATCTACAACTTCGCCGAGCTGCGCACGGGACTGCTGGAGCGTGGACACGTGTTCCGCAGCGGATCGGATGTTGAAGTGCTGGTGCATATGTTTGAGGAGCAAGGCACCCAATTCCTGGACTCGCTGATAGGCATGTTCGCCATCTGCATTGTGGACTTTCGCGCTGCAGGACAACCACGGGTTCTGCTTGCTCGGGACCGGCTCGGCATCAAACCCCTGTATTGGAGCCTGAACGCGGAAGGCCTTTTCTGGGGCAGCGAGCCCAAGGCGGTGCTCGCCAGTGGTGCGCTCTCCCGTGGAATCCGTGGAACGGGACTGGTGGACTATCTGGTGCAGGGCTTTTGCAGTGGCGAAGACTCCATTTGGGAAGGCTTGCAGCGTCTCGAGCCTGGCCACTTTCTCGAGTGGGAAGGTGCGGACTCCGTGGCTGTGCAGCAGTACTGGAACTTACCCCTGTCGGGGACCCGCGAGTCCGTCACGGGGGACGAAATCCTGGAACTGCTCGACCGTGTCGTGGCCGACCGATTGGTTGCGGACGTACCGCTCGGCGCATTTCTCTCCGGTGGAATCGATAGCACGGCGGTGGTGACCTCCATGGTCGCCGCCCGCGGTGATGGCATCGAAGCTTGCAGCGTTGGTTTCCACGAGAAGTCCCACGATGAATTGGACCTGGCGCGAGAGACCGCGAGGCGCTTGAATCTGAAGCACCACACAGCGGTACTCGAAGCGGACCCTGCCGTAGCTCTGGAGACCCTGCCTTGGTTCTTTGATGAACCGCTCGCGGACTCATCCACAGTGCCCACCTGGCTGGTCTCTAGTATGGCTCGCGAACACGTGACGGTCGCACTCTCCGGTGATGGTGGAGACGAGATCTTTGCCGGCTACCGTCGCCAAGTGTTCGATGTGGCGGAGAATCGCGTGAGGCAGAAACTGGGTGCCCCTGGTCGAAAATTGTTTGGGTTGGCGGGCGCGCTCTACCCCCCGCTAGCGTGGGCGCCGCGTTGCTTGCGTGCCAAAAGTGTCTTGCAAAATTTGGGCCGTGAAGCGGGCCGGGCGTACTACGCCAGCATGACTCAGGTTGGTCTGGGGGAAGTGCACGAAGTGTTGGCTCCTGACTTGCGCGATGCCCTGCGCGACCATGATCCTTTTCATGCTTACTCGGTGCACTACGACAGGCCCCAGGAGGTGGACGCGCTCTACAGAGCCCAATACGCGGACTTCAAGACATGGCTTCCCGATCGCCTTTTGGTCAAGACCGACCGGGCTTCGATGGCCGCTTCATTGGAAGTTCGTGTGCCCTTGCTCGATCACCGGTTTGTGGAACGCTTTGCGAACCTGGCCACCCGCCACAAGGTTCATGCCGGCCGCGGCAAGCACGCTCTGCGGGAAGCCCTACGTGGGCGCGTTCCCTCAACGGTTTTGGATGGTGTGAAGCGCGGCTTTGACACGCCCCTTCGGCGTTGGATCCAGGGACCGTTGGCCGCAGCGATTCGGGGCGCAATTGAAACCTGTCCCACAGACACCTTCGATCGCGGTGCTTTGCGCCAGCGCTTCGAGGCCCACAAGTCAGGAGCCAGAGACCACTCCCAATTGCTGTGGAGCATCCTGGTCTGGGAGCAGTGGCGGGAGCGTCATGAAGCGCGGGGCATTGTTCTATGAACTCCCCCCGACATGCGATTTCCTTTGACGTGGAGGAGTACTTCCAGGTCGCCAACTTCAGCGAGCAATTTCCAAGGGACTCCTGGGACGAGCAGGAGTCGCGACTGGATGTGGGCATGGAGCGGATCTTCGGTGCCCTCGAACGCCATC
>JBLIMI010000503.1:0-3536 GCA_047638655.1 Minisyncoccia bacterium
GGGCTATGGAATCGGGGGGGCGGCCCTGGCCACCTGCCTCTCCCGTGGAATCGTCGCGCTCATCGGCCTTGCCATGATCATGCGCTCCTACAACGTGCACCTCTTTAGAGGGCCTGCTGTACGTCTGTCCCGTTGCCTCGTTGTCCTCCGGCAGGGCCTGCCGGTTGCACTCACGATCGCCATCTATGCCGGGGTCTACGTGGGCCTGTTCGCCCTCGTCATCGGCCAACTCGGCCAAGATGTAGCCGCCGGGTTTGGCATTGGCTTCAACGCTTTTGAAAGTGTGAGCTACCCGTTCGTCCTGGGAGTCGCCATGGCTGGCGCGTCCCTCGTGGGTCGCAACTTAGGAGCGGGAGACCAGGCCGGGGCCTGGCAAGCGGTGCACAACGTGCGTTGGGTGGGAAGGGTGGTCGGCTGCTCCTTCGCCATGATCTTCATCTTTGGGGGGGGTTGGATCGCTCCCTGGTTCACGGACGACCCCGCTGTCTTGGCGGAGGCCCTGTCCTATGTTGGCATCCTCGGTTGGTCCCAGATAATCATCTCCGATGAGGTCGTGCACGAGAAGGTGCTGTTCGGCGCTGGTCACCCCGGATCCATCCTTTGGATCAGCATGTTTGGCAATGTGATCCGCATTCCCCTCGGTTGGTACTTTGCCATTCACCTGGGCTACGGGGCTCCGGGTTTGTGGTGGATGATCAATGCCACCACCGTCTTCAAGGCCCTCGCCTTCCGGCGCATCGTTCAGCAAGGGAAGTGGGTACGCCCAATCGGGACCCTTTCCTAGCCGGATCGACTCATGAATCGGTCAGGCTAAACAACCGTAACTCGTCAGACGCTTTCAATCGTGGCCCCGGTCCCTTAGTGTGAAATCAACCCCCAGGAGGTCGACGGATGGACATGCAGTTAGCGAACAAGGTGGTGCTGATCACCGGCGCCTCAGGTGGCATCGGGCGTGCGATGGCGGAAGCCTTCGCCGAAGAAGGCGCGCGGGTTTGCCTGCATGGCAACTCGCAGTTTGAGGCCCTCGTGGGCTGGCTCGCCGAGCAACCCTGGCGCGAACGGGCGATGACGGTGCGGGCGGATGTCACCCAACCCGCTGAGGTCCGCGCAGCCTTCGAGCAAGTCGTGCGCAAGTGGCAGCGTGTGGACGTCGCCATCGCCAACGCCGGGGTTTGGCCTGCGCCGGATCGAAATCTCTGGGAATTGGAAGAAGAACGCCTGCGGCAAACTCTCGAGGTCAACCTGTTCGGCGCCATCTGGACTGCACGGGCGTTCATGGCCACACTCAAGCAGTGCGGACCGCACCCGGACGGGCACGGAGCCAGCTTGTTGTTCACAGGCTCCACAGCGGGACAGTTTGGAGAACGGGGTCACTGCGACTACTCCGCCAGCAAGGCCGCGCTCTCTGGCCTGGTGCGAACACTGAAGAACGAGATCGTGGAACTCGACCCTTACGCCCGGGTCAACATGATCGAACCTGGCTGGGCCGTGACCGAAATGGCACGCAAAGACCTCGACCAACCTGGCGTGCTCGAAGCGGTGGTCAAGACCATGCCCTTGCGCCAAATCGCGCGCGCCGCGGAGATCGCTCGGGCCGCCGTTTTCTTTAGCTCACCCTACGCCGCGCGCCACGTCTCCGGTCAGGTTTTGACCGTCGCAGGCGGGATGGAGGGTCGTGTGCTCTGGCAAGATGGCGATATCAACCGTGAACAAATCCTGGCCCGACTCGCGGACCAGGACTGATCGTCAACCCAAAGCCTGATCGAAGTCAGCCAACAAATCTGCTGGCTCCTCGATGCCGACCGAGATGCGAATTGAGCCCGGGGGAATGCCCGCCGCTTGCCGTTCGGCCGCGGACAAGCACGCATGGGAGGTGAAGGCCGGTTGACTGACCAGGGTTTCGACTCCACCCAGACTCGGCGCTGGCAAGGCCACGCGCAGCCTCTCGAGCACGCCTTTCCCGTCTTCATCGGAGCCGCGCAGACACAGCAGCAACATGCCACCGAAACCCTGCAGGACCCGTTTGGCTAAGTCGTGCTGCGCAAAGCTGGCCAGTCCCGGATAGAGCACACGCTCCACCGCAGAGTGGCCCGCGAGGAACTCGGCCAGCTGCGCCGCACCCGCTTGATGGGCGCGCACGCGCACGGCCAGCGTCTTGATGCCGCGATCGAGCAAGAACGCGGCGTGTGGATCGAGTACCCCGCCGGTGTTCGTGCGCCAGGCGGTGATCTGTTCCATGATCTCCGCGCTTCCGGCCAGTACACCACCGAGCACATCCGAGTGCCCGCCGTAATACTTGCTCACCGAATGCATCACCAGGTCAGCGCCAAGGTCCAGAGGACGTTGCAAAATGGGCGTGGCGTAGGTGGCGTCCACAACGAGCCGTAGGTTGTGGGCCTTGGAAAATTCCCCCAGTGCGGGCAGGTCGGCAACTTCGAGGGTGGGATTGGCGAGCGACTCACAAAAGAGCACCCGGGTCTGCGGTTCAAGCGCCCCTTCGATCGCGCTCAATTGACTGAAGTCCACGAAGCTCACGCGACCGCCGGCCGCGGTGAGCGCCGCCTGCAAGAGTTCGCGAGTTCCACCATAGAGTTTGTCAGACGCGATCAGGTGCCCCCCCGGCAAACACAAGGCCATGATCGCCGCGTGGCTGGCGGCGTTGCCCGATGCGAAGAGCCGTGCCTCTTGCGCGTTCTCAAGGGCAGCGATGCGCCTCTCCACGGCGGCGACGGTCGGATTGCCATAGCGACTGTAGACCCGGGACCCGGCCAGATCCCCGGCCTCGACCTGCGCGTAATCAGCCGCAGAGGGAACGAAGTTCGTCGTCTGAAAGATCGGAGTCACCACCGAGGAATCCCCGGGGCCGGGTCGTCTTCCTCCATGAATGCAGCGGGTGGCGATGGATGGTTCCGGATGGCTCATGATTTTGGCTGGGCGGGATCTCTGGTACTTGGAGGGAGTGGGAGAATGGCTAGTCGCCTGTCGGAGTCGTCACCATTCGTGAAGCAGCGATCACCGAACCCTCTCTGCGTCGTGCCAAGGTCCCAAATGGCATCGAACCATGGAAGACTTAACACCCCTTGATCTGGGCCCGATGCTCGGCCCCTCACAAATCGTGACGACTCCGGCAGACGCCTAGGCTAGACTTCTCGCCTGGAAATCGAAATCTCCCCCTCCAACGAGCCCATGGCCACCCCTCTCCTCTTTGATCTGTCCACCATCGACCTCGAAGCCTGCATCGGCGGCCCAGAGGAGTTGCGTGCCATGCTCGCCCAGCGTGGAACCTTCGAGATGCTCGATGGAGTCATCCACAGGGACGTCGAGAACGAGATCATCGTTGGCTTCAAGGACATCAGCAAAGATGCCTGGTGGGCTGCGGATCACATCCCAGAACGGCCGCTCTTTCCCGGCGCTCTGATGATCGAGGCGGGCGCCCAGCTCAGTTCCTACGACTACAAGGTGCGCACGCCCGAGAACGCCACCAAGTTCCTCGGTTTCGCCGGTGTCAACAATGCACGCTTCCGCGGCGTGGTGGA
>JBLIMI010000504.1:0-3518 GCA_047638655.1 Minisyncoccia bacterium
TTAGCCTGACTGCCCCGCGATTTGCGCAGAGATCCTGCGTACGGCTTTCAGGAAAAGAGAATCCGCTGGATCTGTTGCTTCAACCCGTGGGATCAATTCCTTCAGGATTTTCTTCGCTTGCTCAAGCCTCCCGGTCGCGATTAAAAGTTCGGCCCGTTGGAACTCGAGGGCTTTGACGTGGTACTGATCGCGGCCATGTGCGGCGATGCCCATTTCGATGGCTTCGTCGTAGAGCCTTTCCGCGCCTTCCTCATCCCCGACTTTGCGCATGATGCGGGCGGTAGTAGAGAAACTGATGAGCAGACTCGGATGCCCGGCAGGAAGGATTTGCAGCTTGGCGTCGAGTGCACGCTCGAGTAGCGCGAGCGCCTCCTCTTCGTGCCCCGAGTGCTGCAGCGCAACGGCCAGGTTGTTGATGGCTAGCACCGTCGTCGCATCCTGCGGGCCATTGTTCTCGATGTACCACTCCTCGATCGGGCGCAACGCTACGGCTGCTTCTTCGTACTGAGCGGTACTGTTCAATAACGTCGCGAGGTTGAGTTTGGTGTGCATCGTGTCCGGATGCTGGGGACCGAGCAGCTTGGAGCGCCCCCGCTAAGCCCTATCGATCAATGGAAGCGCCACCAGGGGGCGCCCAGCATTCATGTGGAGTCCACCCAGTTCTTCCAGTAAGACCAAAGTGTCCTCGTGGTTGTCGGTGAACAACTCCAGGCGAATGTCGAGCGCGCGTTGCAGTTGCACTTCTGCTTCGTCGTAGCGCGCGATGGAAACGTAGGCGCCACCGACCACCCGTCTTACCGTGGCTTCCACTCCCGGCAAGGGTTGCTGATTTTCGACACGTTTCACGGCCCGCTCGAGGACCTGGAGCATCAACTCGGTGTCCTTGCCCTGGGCTTGTAGGGGATCGATGCTCATGAGCACGTGTTCAAGCAGCGTCGCGATGCCTTCGTAACGTTCTAGCTCGACTCGTGCTTTTCTGGCCTCCTCGCTGGCATTCACCTCGGCGGCCAACTCGCGCCGGGCTTGGCTCGTGGCAACGACCACGCCAGCCACGAGCAGCAGAATCACCACTGCCGCAAAGGCCAACGCGACGCGGTAGCGGCGGGTCAGTTTGGACAGTCGGTAGCTCATGGTCGGCGGGCCTGCAGAAACCGTATCGCCGGCGAGGTGGCGTTCGATGTCGCTAGCCAGGGAGGCCACCGAGCCATAGCGTCGCTCCTTGTCCTTCTCGAGGCAACGCATGCTGATCCAGTCCAGATCACCGCGCAGATCCCGAGCGCGGGGCGCGGATACAGCCTGGCGGCGTGTTGCACGTGCGCTGGGTTTTGGCGGGTCGTCATGCTTGACCAATTCGAGCAATTCGAGCATCCCTGGCACTTCTCCATCCGGGTTGGCGGAGACCTGTTGCTCGGTGAGCAATTGATAGAGCAGCGCGCCTAGGGAGTAAATGTCAGCCCGTGTGTCCACGTGGCCGGCGTCACCGATTTGCTCGGGGCTCATCCAGGCTGGGGTTCCCATGACCTGTCCGCCTCGAGTTTGCAACCCATCTAAAGTGAGGCTCTGCTCGATCGCCTTTGCGATACCGAAGTCGATCACCTTGGGAGTGGCGGTCCCATCGATCTCCGTCACCAACACATTGTTGGGCTTGATGTCACGGTGGATGACGCCTCTTTGGTGGGCGTGTTGTACGGCCCTGCAAACACCGAGGAACAACTCGAGGCGACTGCGAAGGGGAAGCTTCCTGCTCTGGCAGTACTCCGTGATGGGTTCTCCGTCCACGTACTCCATGGCGAACCAGGGAAGCCCACTCGCAGAGGTTCCTCCGTCGAAAATACGAGCGATGCTAGGGTGAGACATGAGCGCCAGGGCTTGGCGTTCGGCGTGAAAGCGCGTGGTGATTTCCTGGCTATTGAGCCCGGCCTTCAAGGTCTTGAGGGCTACCCGGCGCTTGACCGGTTCCGATTGCTCCACCAGCCATACGCGTCCAAAAGCCCCGCTACCGATTTCCTCGATGAGGAGGAAAGGTCCGATCCGAGCCCCCGGGCGTAGCTCGTCTTGTTGCGGTTCGCTGATGGCGGGCAATTCGGTAAGTGGCGTGAGCCAAGTTCCACTGGCCGATTCCTGTTGCTCCAGCGCTTGGTGGGCAGCCAATAGATCCCGCACTCTCTCTTGAAGACTGCCTTCGATGCCAGCAAGAAGTACTTGGCGCTCGGAAGCTTCCAGTTCGAGAGCGTCGAGGAACGAGTTCTTGGCCGATCTGGAGTTTCCGCTCATCGCTCGTCCTGGTCAGCGCTTTGCATCAACTCGTGCAAGCGTGTGCGTGCGAAGGTCCATTCGCGGTAGGCGCTCCGTTCTGAGATTTCCAGGGTCTCCGCCACTCCTGTCATGCTCAAGCCACCGAAAAAACGCAAGCGCGTCACCTCGGCAGCGGCGGCGTCCTCTTGCGCGAGTTTTTGCATGGCTTCATCGAGGGCCAGAAAGTCCTCGACGGGCATTTCGCTCTGCACTTCGGACACACACGAGGAGATTTGCTGGGCGTTGCCGCCGCGCTTTTGGCTGCGGGCGCTGCGCGCATGCTCGATCAAGACGCGGCGCATGGACTCTGCCGCGGCGGCGTAGAAGTGACGCCGATCGCGCCAGGACATTTCATTCGTCCCCAGCAAGCGCAGATAGGCCTCGTTGACGAGAGCCGTGGCCTGCAGGGTGTGGTCGGCGGACTCGCGGCGCATGCGGCCCTCAGCGATGCTCCTCAGTTCTTCATAGACGAGGGGTAACAGTTCGTCCGCCTTGGCGCCCTCTGCCAGGAGACGCGTCAGTTCCACCGAGGGTTTGCTCGTATCAGCCATGGTCCGTAGCCCATCAATACGAGCCCGACGACGCGTTCGCCTACGACTCTGCGCGAGCGGCCAACCCCGCCCGACTCCAGCAACGGGGAGCGACCATCCTACTGCGGAACCGGGCGCTTGCAGCAGAACTTGCATCAGGCCCACCTTGCGGGAAGGCTCGGGCAGATTCGGCTCAGGCGGCGGAAGAGCGTTATCGTGGGCCGTACGCCAGGGACCCAGTCAGGGGCCAAGGTCGTCAAATTCCGCATCGGATTGTCGGGGTGGGCAGTGGTCAGAGCTCAGGGGCCATGGGGTCACCAGTCATGGCGTGAACCCGTCCCCGAACCTGCCAGACGATCCGGCTTTCTTTCAGGTGGGGCGCGTGTGGGCACCCCGCCCAATTCAAATCACTTGCCTTCGATCAGTTGCTTGAGGTGAGCGATCCGCTCCTCGTCCTCATGCCCGGTTTTCAGGGCGCGGGCCACGTAGGTCTTGGTGGCCTCTGCATCTGACATCGGACCAGCAGCCCAGGTCGCTGCGGTGAAGTTCAGCAGGAAGCCGGACTCCTTATTGCTGAACGCGAATTGGTTGAGTGTGTCGAGACTCTTGAGGGCCGCCTTGGCCGTGGGCTCATCACCAACTTTTTGGAACTGAGCCATGACGGCAAGCTCGAGCACGCCTTGAGCGTTGGTT
>JBLIMI010000505.1:0-3513 GCA_047638655.1 Minisyncoccia bacterium
ATCCACCCCCGCACCCCCGCACCCCCGCCAAGGCAGCATCCACCCAAGGCAAATCAGCGCTCCTTCCCACGTTCGCCAAGGAGAATGAGCCCCTAATCGTCCCATGCGCCGCCAGGGAGGTTGCCCACTGGCCCCAGAATCGGGCCTGGTATGACCCAGTCTCGGTGATAGGTTTCTTGTCGTACGCGACGGGACCTCCCACAATGAGCGTCTTATCGAGCACATTCTGCGCGCGATCAGTCCTGCTTAGTAGAATGTTTGCCCGAGCGTCTTTGACGCAAGGCATACGTTCCAGAGTGCGGTCGCGCTCGGCTGCTTGCTCCATCGGCTGCCCCTGACCTGTTCCCAGGCGAACGCGTTCGGATTGACCGAGCGCCTTCACCAGATCTTCACCACTTATAATGTCCCAATTGATCCAACTCCATCAGGCTGGTTCCCCCAACGCTGGAGCGCATAGGCTGCGAAGGTTGGCAACCGTCCTGTTTGTTTTGGCGCTTTCGGTTGCGGTGTTGGGCACAAGCGCCCTGGGCTCAACGCAAGAGCAAGAGAACGCCAATGAGGTCGGCGCCTGGCCGGCGGAATCTGAGAAGGAGGCGACCAACCTGTCGGCGTTGAGCCGCGGTTTTCGCAAGGATCTCAGCGGCGCGGCTTGGAATCCCTTCACTAAGACTTTCTGGGTCTGCCGTAATGGGAACACTTCCGAAGGTCGAATCTGGGCGATGGTCGAGAACGGGGACGGTGGGCTCGAAATCGCCACGCAGGACGGCGAGCGTGCCAAGTGGGACGGGCTAGGGGACTGCGAGGGCATCACCTTCGCGCAGTTCGACGAGAACGTCGTCTTCCTTGCTTTGGAAGACAAGCAAGAGATCCACGAGCTGGATGTCTCCAAATTCGGAGAATTCACTCAGAAGCAAGTCTACGACGCCAAATCGATCTTACCCGGCAAG
Organism: Minisyncoccia bacterium; assembly: GCA_047638655.1. Classification (GTDB taxonomy): domain Bacteria; phylum Planctomycetota; class UBA1135; order UBA1135; genus JABACD01. Next base: position 948 of record JBLIMI010000505.1, read on the forward strand.
GGCGAGGTGGGTATCGAAGGCATTACATTCGTCCCCGACGAGAATCTCATCCGTGCGGGCTTCGTGGATGCCGATGGTGTGCCGCGCACGAGTCGCAGTGGCATGAACGGTCTGATGTTCGTCGGTCACCAGGGGAACGGCGGCATCTATGTGCTCGATTTGGATCGTGCAACAGGCGCGGTCGAACTCGTCGGCCAATTCCGGGTCATGCAGGACGGCAGCCCCCTGTCGAAAGTCGTGGCGCTCGAATTCGACCGCAAAACGGACGAACTCTTCGTTTGGCACGATGTTGGGAAAAAGGGCATTCTCAGTCGGCTGGAACTCGGATCAACAGCGGTCGATGGCAAGGATTACCGCGCCCTCAACGTGCTCGGGCTGTACAACGGACCGAGCAAGCGCAACGTCGAAGGACTTGCGATTACCGATCTGAGTGAATGCGCGGACGGTTGTCGCTCTCTTTTGCTAACCGTCGATGATGGTAAGGGTCACTCGCTCTTTCGCTTCGATCATTTTGATACCGATGGAGATTGCGGGCAGACCCCCGGAACCATAGTGGGGGAGGCCGCAAGTCCCGCAAGCGACGCCAATGGGTGGAGCATGTTCTTTGCGGTTCTCGGCGGTCTCGGCATCTTCTTGATTGGCATGAGAAATTTGTCGGAGGGCATGCAAGCGATCGCGGGCAAGCGACTGCGTCAGATGATCAATGCGGTAACCGACAATCGCTTGATGGCCGTCGCTGTAGGCACGGGAGTGACATGTCTAGTGCAATCCAGCTCGATCACGACAGTGATCGTTGTGGGGTTCGTCAACAGTGGCCTGATGCAACTCAAGCAGGCGATAGGCGTGATTATGGGCGCCAACATCGGCACGACCATCACCGGTTGGATTCTCGTATTGAAGATCGGCAAGTTCGGCTTGCCTATTGTTGGCGCGAGCGCGCTGGTGTACCTGTTCTCTAAGCGCGACCGTTGGCGCTACATCGGGATGGCCGTGATGGGATTGGGCATGATTTTCTTCGGACTCGAGCTGATGAAGGACGGGGTCAAACCCATGCGCAGCATCCCGGCCTTCACCGAGGCCTTCGCGTGGTTCGCGGCGGACTCCTATATTGGAGTTCTCAAGTGCGCGGCCCTGGGCTGTTTCTTGACGCTGCTCGTGCAGAGCTCGTCCGCCACACTCGGTATCACGATCTCGCTTGCCGTTACGGGCACGATTCCGTTCCAGACTGCCGCTGCATTGGTACTGGGAGAGAACCTCGGAACTACGATCACCGCATGGCTCGCTTCGATCGGTTCGGGCACCGCCGCCAAGCGAGCCGCCTATGCTCATATCGCGTTCAACTTGTTGGGAGTGTTTTGGATCACACTGATCTTCAGCTACTACATCCAGCTCATTGGTCATGTCGTGGAATGGAAATCGGGTCTTGATCTGTTCTCTTCGGAGTTCACTCCCGATAACACGACCATTGCATTCGCGACGACGATCACATTCGCAATCGCAGCGGTACACACCGGATTCAACGTCGCCAACACGGTACTTTTTATTGGCCTGTTACCCCTGATGGCGAGACTGCTGGAACGCTTCATTCCGGAGCGAGCCAAAGAACGCGCCTCTGGCCTGAATTTGGATCCCAGCACCATGGAATCGGCCGTGTTCACAATCCAACAGAGCCATGCGGTGATTAATAAGATGGCTGGCGAGATCCAAGAGATGCTGGAATGGACACGGGCCATTCTGGAGGATAGCGAGCCCGACGAAGAGCTCGTGCGGTCCGTCTTTCAGCACGAGGAAAGAGCGGATGAATTTCAAGAGGATGTGATCCTGTTCCTCACGAATATCCTGTCGGCCGAGACGCCCCACAACGTGGTGGTCGAAGCGCGCCAGCAGCTGCGGATCGTCGATGAGTTCGAGTCGGTCAGTGACTACGTCAGTTCTGTCGTCAAGGCCCGCTTACGACTCCAAGAACAAGAGATGCACCTCATGCCGAGCGAAATTGGTCCGTTGCTTACCGTGCACGATGAGGTCGCTCAGTACGTGGATCACATCTCTCGCAGTTTTGCGGATCCCAAGGTGAGAGATCTCGATTATGCCCTCGCGGAGTCCGATACCATCCGTCAACACATCAAGGAGCTACGCAACGCACACCTGGAACTACTCTCCGAGGCCAGGGTCGACCCGCAGAAGAGCATGGCGTTCTCCACCATCCTAAACAGCTACCGCAAGGTGAAGGACCACGCCCTAAACATCGCCGAGAGCCTAGCAACGATCTAAGCCCTCCCCAACCCTCTCTCGCCTAACACAGTTACAGGGGGGGAGGGACGGTGTCGAGTATTTTTCCTCCACTTATGAAAGAGCCCGATCCCGGCAACGCCGGGATCGGGCTCTTTCATAAGTGGAGGGAGAATGCTTGGTACCGTCCATCCCAGCGCGCGTATGTTAACCCCATGTGCAAAGCCCTCCTAGCAGCCCTCCTAATTCCTCTGGCAGCCTGCGCCGGACCCCAATCGCTGCCCGAGCCACCCCCAATCTCCGCGAACCTACCCTCGAACCTACCCGTCGACAATCT
>JBLIMI010000506.1:0-3513 GCA_047638655.1 Minisyncoccia bacterium
GGCCGGTGCTCTCGAATCCAGGCACGCGACCGGGGGCCCTGTCTCAAGTCGTCTTCTTGGCGGACCGCATTCAATTTCGTGAAGAGCTGGGTGCGATGACGGTGGATGAATTCGGAGTGCGTGTGCGGCAAATCGCCCAGGACGCGGGGATCGAACGCCAGCTCACGGCCTACGCTGGCCAGCAGGTGACGATTCGTACGCTGGTCAATCCACGCAAGTTTTCCAGCTCCCTGAATTACATGCGGGACGGCCTGCTCGGCTTTGGCGACATGGTCGAGGTCTTTGAGCAGGCACCTCAAATCATGGGACTGCGCATGGTCTTTCCGCCTTCTGAGGAGGGAGGAACAGCCAACGCGCTGCGCATCGAGAATTACGTGCAAGACCCCAAGACCCTCTACCTCGAGAACCAGGGGTCCTACGGCCCGATCCAACTTTCGGATGACATGAGCAAGGTCGAACAAAATGTCACGGAGGCTTACTCGTTCTTGGTCGACAAGGCGACTTCGTTCGTGGGTGCCTTCGACTTGAAGTTGGACGAGTAGGTCACTTGCGTAACTCGGCCCTCGCCATGCTGATGCTGCATGCCACCCTCGTGACCTTGTTCGGTTTAGGATCCTGCGGTGGTTCGGACGAGGCACGGGAAAAAATCACCTGGCCAACCGGGGTGGTTCTCGCAGTCGGTGGAGTCCCCATTCATGAATCCGAAGTCGATGCGCACATCGATGCTCTGCTCGACATCAAGCCGGAGTACATCAAGAACCATCGCCGGCGACTGCTACTGATCAACTGGACCTTTCCCATGGCCCGTGGGATTCAGGTTTCCGGAGCGGACCGCAAGGCTGCGAGACTCGAGGCCTTGGATTGGATGGCCGCACAAGAGATGGCTCCGGGCGCGCCGCCAGCCGCCATGGAGGGTGACCTGGTCGGCAACTGGGATCTGGTCGGCTTCGACACCTGGCTCATGGCGCGCGAGCTCGAAATCGGTGACTCCTCAGGGCTCGTGGAGTTGCCGGGGCAATACGCGATCATCCGAATGATCGACCGCGACCGTCCCAAGAACAAGGCCCACGAACAAATGGTGTTACGTGTGCGGACTTTTCCGTATGTGGACAGCCCGAAGGGGCTATTGGAAGAGTGCATGGAATCGTCCCTCGAAATCGTGGATCCGGCCTGGAACGAAATCGTCCCGGGAACCTACAAGTACAAGATGCTAGCTGAATGATGAAGGCCTACACGCGACGATCAAAACTCCTCAGCAGCGGCCTGCTGTTGGCGCTCTGTGCCTCGATGAACGCATCGATGGCCTCGCCTGCTGCCCGCCAAGATGCCCCTCCGGAAGAAACCGAGGGTGAAGTCAAACGCCTCGCAGAGTGGCCGAGCGTGGACAACAAGGCCGCCAAGTTCGAACTCGAACGATTGCGAAAGGCCCGCACGCAAGAGATGGGCGAACAAGGTCAAGACGCGCTGATCAAAATCGGCGCCGGCTCGGCGCCGTTCCTATTGGCCAAGTACGGCAAGGAAAAAGACAAGCTGGCCCTGCAACGAATGACCGAGGTCCTCGAGACCGTGACCGGGCCAGCTCACACTCGATTGCTCGCTGAGTACTTCACCGACAAGGACTTAGCGACGCGCGTCTGGTGCCTGAAGCGCGTGGCGCTGTTTGCCGATCCGGGAGTGAGTGCAGCGGCGGAAAAGGCTTACGCTGCGGCGGACAAACGCAAGCGCAACCGAGACAAAGAAGAGGTCTACGCGGCTGCGGCCTGCTGCGCGTCGAGTGGCTCCTTCACCGGCTTCGAATTGCTGTGCAAGGACAGCGCGAAGAACTGGAAGAAGCACGGCACCATCACCCACACGGCCTTGACCTCCCTGCGAGGAGCCGAGGCTACCAAGCGCATCGCGCCTCTGTTCGAGGGCGCAGATCGCGCCGGGAAAGTAGCCGCCCTACACCTGCTCGCTGCCTGTGGCGACAAAGAAGCGGCCACCTCGCTCGTGGCTCCTCTGCTCGACAGTACGGACAATAGCCTGCGCGTGGGAGCCATCAACGCCCTGCGCGGAATCATCGATGGGGACCCTCCCCTACCGCGCCTGCCGGTCTTCGAGGCCATTGAACGGGCTAACAAGTGGAAGACTCGAGTCTAATGACATCTAAAGTCTCTTCCTGGGGCCGAGCGATCGGTCTGGCGCTATTCGCCTTCTACTTCCTGAATGGAAGCGTTGCGGCGCAAAAGCTGCTCAACAAGAAGTTGCCAGCGAACGCGGCCGAGAACGATCCCTACACGGAAGGCGGCGACCCGGAATTGATGGCGGCCGCGGGCATCCTATCGCACGGTGCCTTTCTGTTCGCGACCTCCGACGTCCCGGAGATCGATAAGTACATGGGCAACTCGGACATCCGTTGGCTAGAGACGGAACACTTCGAGTTGGGCTTCGCCCTCGGTCCCTACAGGGTAGCCCAGAAGGAAAAGAAAACTTTCCTGGCAGCGCTCACCAAACTCTCGGAGCGTCTCCCCACAGTGAAGCCGGGAGCGAAGGTCATCGACCCCTGGTTGCGAGCGCACCTCTACGCGATGCGTATGGAAGAGTGCTACGAACAATTCCTGGCCCTGGTGCAGATGGAACAGAAGGAGTTCCCCGCGGTTTCCGGCAACTGGAATCGGCAGGGCACTTATCCAGGCGAAGGCCCACACATGGGGCAGCGCGGAAAATTCGAAGTGCTGATCCTGCCCGCAAAGGCCGTGCACCTCGACTTCCTCGATCATCACTACGGCCTCCAGCTAGACCGAACCCAGCGCTGGAACGTGATCGAGCGCGACTCGATCACGCTCACGATTCACGTGGAACAGGGAAGCCTTAAGGAAGACGCCGCCCTCCACGGACACTTGGCCTTCAACCTGGCCCACAACCTCTTCGACGGGCTCAAGCACTACAGCTACGACACACCGATCTGGCTGCATGAGGGCCTGGCCCACTGGATGGAGCGCTCCATCAATCCCAAGCACAACAGCTTCGACGGCTCAGAAGGGTCCGTGCCCGCCACCTCCAAGGTCAAAGACTGGGAGGCTGAGGTGCGCAAAATCGTTTCCAAGGGCAAAGCTCCGCGTATGGCGGCCCTGGTCCGGCTCAACAACTACGGCCAAATGGACTTGCCGGCGCACTATTGCACCTGGGCCATGGTGGACTACCTACAACGCACCCGTCCCGCCGACTTCGGAGCGCTGATACGGGATCTCAAGGGCCGCACGACCCCCGAAGGGCAGCCTGACGGCTCTAATTTGCCCGATGTGCATCGGGATCTCTTCAAGCAGCACTTCAAGATGAGCTACTCCGCGTTCGACAGCGCCTGGGCGGAGTGGGTGCTAGCGACCTATTAAGTAAGGTCCCCGAGTCGGGTGCTCGCCCACTCCCTCCGGTTCGAGCTCCCCCCGATTCAGACAAGATCGGAGCCTTCTCCTGCCGATACTGCTCCGATGCGTGAGAATCTCCCACCGGACGGCCCAAGGGTGATAGCATTAC
>JBLIMI010000507.1:0-3506 GCA_047638655.1 Minisyncoccia bacterium
GTTCCCAATTCATCTGTATCAAAGCCTCTTGTTTAAGAATCCTGACCGCAAACGGTCAGCGGCCCGGCCCCCTCCAGCAGCACCTTGGTCATCTGTTCTTTCCGGAGGGAGTAGGGTTCTCCAACAGGGAAGATGAGTGGTAGGTAGCCATCTAGGTGGCGTTCAGGACCAATGAAGGCTGCCGTACTCGGAGCCCTCAACCAAGCCCCTGCAAGACCGATTCCGCCTATTTTCATACATTGGGAATCACTCACCCAAGTCGGAGTCTCAGAACGGTTGGTCGGTGGTGCGTTGCCCTGCTAGACCCGCGCGGATGGCTTTGAATAGCACTTTGTTGCCCTCAGCCGTCGGGTGATTACGCCCCACTGTTCCTCTCGTAATGAACAACTCGGACATTCCTAATGGGCCTGCTTCGAGGGCAGCTTCGATGAATTCCCTGCTCGATAGGAAGGCTTCCCCATTCATCAAAAAGCGCCGCACGACGCGCCTTTCCATCGCATCCAGCCCATTCGGTGGAAGCCCTCGAGGGCTCGTGCAGAGCACAAAGAAGGAATCCAATTCGCGCGCTTTGAGTTCCACGTGCATCTGATCGAGGATGGCGTTGACCAGATTGCCTTGTTCTTGAAAACGTTGCTCGCGTCCCTGTAGTTGGATCTTCCACGCTCGCGGCAAGAGGTTTGCTCCGTGGGTCAGGTAGTTCCAGACATAGCTCGTGATCCCCACGCCATGCGATTCCAGATAAGCGTCTGGCCCACCCATGAAGACCGGCTCGATCGGTTGCAGCTTGCCACGAATCTGCCGAAAACGCGGCTTGGGGCGCGACCGAAAGCTCAAAGAGGCACGATTGAAATCCGAGTCCAGCACGGGCATCACGATCACGATCGGGTTCTGACCTTTGTAATGATCCAGGGTCGCTTGCATCAGCAACAGGATCTGGTCGATGCCATAGCCGCCCACACCAAGGTTGTGCAAGACGTACTTGCCCGCCAGATCGGAAGCGGCCATCAAGCCCTGAAAACAATCCTCAGCGGGCACCACGCACGAGGCGTAGGAAGCTCCGTAGAGCAACACTGGTCGGCGACCTTCCAGCGGCTCCGCCAACCTGGGCAGCAAGCTCTCGGCATCGAGCGTGTGTCCTGTCCAACCCAGCAATTCGTGGCTTGGCAAGGGCCCCGTGCCACTCTTCTTTCCCTGCAACTTCCAGTTCAGACGCCAGAACTCATCATCGAGTCGGGCTTCAGCAAAGTTCGCCGGCTCGCGCAAGCCAGCACCCCTGGTCCTGGCCAAGTCGCTGTCGGAAAAGATCAAGAAGCGCAGGATGACTTCCGGTGCGAGGAGTCCCAGGAACAGCGCCAAGATCGTCCACCACAAGCGCCGCCGCTGAGTGTTCGCGGCGCGAGCACTCACTGTTGGAAGGCTTCGATCTCTTCGCGACTCAGGAGCGGGCCAGGGGGCATGGGCCGCAGCTCCAATTGTGCGAGGTCCTCCTCGTCGAGGTCGAGGTCCTCCAACTCATCGGACTCATCCGCTGCAGCGCTCCAAGGCGCGTGCGCCAGCCTCTGGGTGATGGATTCCAGCCCGCTCGGTTCGGGTGTGGGGATGCTGTGGGTACCCGTGCCACGCTCCAGCGCTGTGACCTGCTTCGTCCCCTCGGAGAGTGTCTTCACGTAAACGCCCAACAGCTTCTCCAGCACAAAATCGATGCCCGCCATGTCACGAATAGTGAGCGGCGCGACGTCCGTAGCCAGCCCCAATTCCAGGTGGCCCTGGGCCCAGGACAGTCGGCACAGGTCCGTATCTTCAAGGGAGCACACCAGAGAGTCTTCCTGGACTCTCCAACTGAGAATCGGATCCAAGCGCCGCATGCGTTCGATGGTGGACAGCGCCAGGTCCAGGCGATCCGGTGCGCTGCGCGCGAGGAATGATCTAAAGACATCCTCCATGGCCCAGGCGGGTAGTTCGGCCATGGGCACCAGCTTCGTGTCTCCCACATCGAGGGCCTGCAGGCGAGTGTTCGTGCCCCGTTGCGTGCGCAACTCACGTCGGGTGAGCAACCACATGTCGTCCAGGTCCAATGCCTTCAGGCGTTCCAGTTGAACGACTGAAAAACCGTCAACAGCCACCAACACCACGTGAACCTCTGCATCCGGCGTCGCCAGGCCCGGCGTCGCATGGGCCAACATCTCGGGTTGCGAACGCGCGAACGCCAGCCCGTCCAGAGCGCGCAACACGGCGCTGTCCGAAGCACCATCCACAACACTCACCAACAACAACCGCCCCAGGGAAGACGCCAACAAGTCCGCAACCGGACGGCCGTCGAATGCCAGATCTCGCTCATGCACCTTGAAGCCATCCAACAAATCTGGGAAGGCGAGCTCGATACGTTCGCGGATGTCCGTGGCGATGCTGGGGAGGTCACTCATGGTCAAGCTGCGGAGTTGCTGAAGAAATCACGGCTGAAGGCGCGAGCGTGAGGAGTTGTGGGCGAGCCGCTCGAGAGTCTTGCCGCGCTGCAAGTAAGCCAACGCGAGGGAGAGCGCATCGGTCACATCCAGCGGACGCGGCGGCTCGCTGAGCTTCAGTAGTGTAGCCACCATGCCCGCGATCTGTTCCTTTTTGGCGTTGCCATTCCCGAGCAGGGCTTTACGCGCAACGGACGGAGCGTATTGCACGATCTCCGCTCCAGATAGGGCGGCACAGGCCAAGATCACACCGCGCACTTCACCCAGTCGCATGGCCGATTGCACGTTTTGGGCACTGAAGGCAGTCTCGACCACAATAGTGGTTGGGCGCAGACGCACCAGCAAGTCGTCCAATTGCCGACGCGCATCCCCCAAGCGGGAGGGGGCATCGTTGCCCAGGGGTCGAATGTCCCCGGCTGCCAACAGCCTGTGATCCCCGCGCACGTCGACCACGGCGCCATAGCCCATTATCCGGGTGCCTGGATCGAGGCCCAGGATGATGGGCCAAGGGCAATCCGTTGGCACGCTGCTGGAGGGGGTCGGTTCGGTGCTCTGAGAGGACATGTTTGAATCATTCGGGCGAACGAGATTCGCCCTGTTGCGCTCCCACCGTACCTTTGTTCGAGGCCCGACTGTAGGCTGCGCTTCGCGAGCGAAACAAGATGAGCCCTTCCCTCCCCTCTCCCCCCATGAATTCCGACTGCCAGGCCTCTGCCGTCCTGGTTGCCGCCGGGAATTCATCGCGCATGAATTTGCAGCCCGGGGAGCGCAAGCCTTTCCTGAGCCTGGCCGGGCGCACGGTCCTGGAACACACCGTGGCCGCCTTCGACGCCTGCGGCGAGGTAAAGCAGATCGTGATCGTCGCCCAGAAAGAGGACCTGGAGCGCATCGAATCCCTGGCCCGGAACAACCCACTGTTTCGCAAGTTCACGGGGGTGGTCGCCGGTGGTCCGCAGCGCACGGACTCTGTGCACGAGGGCGTGCGCGCCACAGCGGAGTATCTGCCCCTGGTCGCGATTCACGATGCCGCCCGTTTGCTGATCA
>JBLIMI010000508.1:0-3503 GCA_047638655.1 Minisyncoccia bacterium
GGACACATTCGCTGCGCCTCACTCGGTGATTCCGTCGCGCGCCTAATTGAGTGGAGCGGTTCCGAGGTCGTTGCAGTGAACTACATTGGAGACGAGGGGACCCACGTTGCTAAGTGCCTCTGGCATCTACGCACTCACTTTCACGGTGAGTTGCCCTCGGAAAATCGAGGGGAGTTCCTTGGAGAACAGTACTACCAGGCTAATGAACGTCTAGACCTGGGAAACATGACAGCTGCCCCGCTGCCGGGAGTGCGCGCCGCGAAAGTCACAGCCGTCAAGCAGCACCCGGAAAACAAGGCGTGGTTGGTGGCCGATGTCGAGTTGGATGGAGAGAGTGCGCGCGTGGTCGTGGGCGCCGCCGGCTTTGCTGTCGGTGATCTTGTTGGATACGCCAAACCTGGAATGCGGGTGGCCGGCAAGGAAGTTGGTGTGGTGGAGCGCGGGGGCGTTTGCAGCACAGGCATGCTTCTTTCGGAAAAGGAGCTTGGGCTCTCGGACAACAATGACGTCATCGCCGTCTTGCCCGAGGGTGCACATCTGGGGGACGAGGTAGCCGAGGTTTACCGCAAGCCAGGCGGCCTGCCCGAGAATCAATCCGTGCTCCAAGAGCACGCTCGTCGCAGTGCAGAGGTGAGCGCGGTTCTGCAGGCCGTGGAGAGCGGCGCAGGTGAAATCTACGACCTATGGAAGACCACTTTCGACTGGTCCATGGAGGAGTTTTACCGCATCTACGACTGGTTGGGCTGTCGCTTCGACCACTACTTCTACGAGTCGGAACTAGGCGAGTCCTCCAAAGCGTTGGTGCGCGAACACCAAGCGAGTGGAGTCTTCATTGAATCAGAGGGGGCCGTTGGCGCCAATCTGTCCTCCGATGGTCTCGGGTTCTGCGTCCTCATCAAGCGTGACGGGACGGCACTCTATGCCACTCGCGACCTGGCCTTGGCCAGACGGAAATTCGACGAGTTTGGAATCGACCGCTCCATCTATGTGGTGGACTCCGCCCAGAGCTTGCACTTCCAGCAGGTGTTCAAGTGCTTGGAACGCATGGGGTACGACCAGGCCTCCAAGTGCCAACACTTAGCCTATGGTCAGGTGGTCTTGCCCGATGGCAAGATGAGCAGCCGCAAGGGCAACATGATCCTCTTCTCGCAATTGGAGGCACGCCTGCTGAGCAAGATCCGCTCTGAATTCCTGGACAAGTACACGGGGGAGTGGCCGGCAGAGGAAATTGACGAGGCGGCGCACCTGATCGCCATGGCGACCATGCGCTACGGCATGTTGAATCAGGTGCACAACTCCAAGATTGTCTTTGATCTCGATGAGTGGAGTGCCCAGACGGGCAACACGGGTCCCTACCTTCTGTACGCGTACGCCCGCACGCGATCGATTCTCAAGCAGGTCGGGAAAGTCGACGGGGAGCTTGTCGATTGGTCACTGCTGACGCACGAATTGGAGGCAGACGTCCTCGGATGGCTGGCGGACTATCACCGGACCCTGGAACGAGCATCCGATGCGCTTTTGCCGCAGATTGTTTGCAGCTACGCCTACGAACTGGCCCGCAAGTTCAGTCGAATGTACAAGGAGTGCTCCGTCTTGCACGCAGAGTCGGATGCGCTGCGCGCCACCCGTTTACATTTGATTGATGCAACGGGCCGCGTCCTTCAGCACGCCCTGTCCATGTTGGGGATTCGGACTGTGGAGCGCATGTAGAGTTCAAGAACGTGAAGCCCTCCTCCAAGTCAACGAAGCCCCTCACCTCGGGCCCCCTCGTCCTAAACGAGGAGGCCATTAGGGGCTGTCGGCAACAACCCAAAGAAGGACCGCGACTGGTGTTCCTGAGTGGCGGCACGGGGTTGAAGGAGACTTGCACCGCACTGCGTCGGCATACGCATAACTCCACTCACCTGATCACCCCCTTCGACTCGGGCGGCAGCTCCGCCGTGCTTCGAGAAGCTTTTGGGATGTTGGGCGTGGGGGACTTGCGCAACCGTTTGTTGGCCCTGGCCGAGACGGAGGCGCCTGGAGCGATGGCCACGGTGCGCTGGTTGGGCCACCGTCTCCCCGCACATGCAGCTGATGACGCTCTACGGGAAGAGTTGCGGAGAATTGTTGAAGGTTCGCACCCCTTGTCCCTCGCGCTCTCCAAACGGGTCAAAGCCTTTAGCGCTCCGCTGTTGCGGAAGATTGAGAATGCGCTCCCTGCGGACTTTGATCTGCGCGGCGCTAGCGTTGGAAACTTGTGGTTGTGTGCCGCCTATCTCGATGCAAATCGTGACATCAACACGGCTCTCGAGCTATTCGGCCAATTGGTGGACGTCCAGGGCACGGTGCGTCCGAGCGCGATGGTGGACGCGCACCTTGTCGGCGTACGAGAAGACGGCACGCGCATCATCGGTCAGCACTTATTCGGAGCAGCTCTGCCTCTGGAATCCGATGCGAACCACAATCGACTGGTGGAGCTTGAGCTCGCTGCCAGTCTCGATGGGGAGCGATTGAATCGCCCAGCGGCGGATGCCTGTGGCCTGGAACACTTGGCTGCGGCTGATTTGATCTGCTATCCGATGGGGTCCTTCTTCACGAGTGTCTTGGCCAACCTACTTCCGGCTGGCATTGGCCGCTCCATTGCCCGTCAGTCCTGCCCCAAAATCTACGTGCCCAACGCTGGCCAGGATCCAGAGATGCAGGGCTACAGCCTCGCTCAAGCGATTGACAAGTTGGTCGATTTCGCGAGCAAGGATGCGGGAGAGACTTTGGCGGTGGAGCAGGTACTGAATGGAGTCCTGTTGGATCCCGAGAACGTGAATTACTGCTTTGACCTGGATTTGACACGGATTGCGGACATGGGCGTGGCGGTCTTGGAGACTCCCCTGGGACATGGGGAACCCGATCGTATCGATGGCGATGGCTTGGTGCGCGCGCTGATTACCCTGGCGGTTTGATCCGAGGCGATTGTGTTTGGGTCAGTAATTGACCGGCATCGGACGACGGTGCAAGCTCTAGCCGCTTCAGTATAATCTGAATTCGCTTCCCTGTGCCCCTGACAACAACGGCTGACCACCCATGAAGGTGCTACTCGCAACAGGCCTCTGTAGCCTGGCACTGTTTTCCGGCTCACTTGGGGACGGCCCCAAGAAATCACTTCAGAAGAAGTTGGTCTCGGAGTTCTACACCATCGACCGTTCCGTGGATCCGCATCCGGAGCGGGAGGGGGAGATCCTGGCCTTGTTGGGTGAACTCAAGGACCTGACGCCACGCGAAACAAAAATCTGGCGCAAAGAACTTCTGAAGCGCTGGAAGAAGGAGGGCCCCGTGCTTGAAGGCCGCGGCACTCACTATCTATTTGAAGACAAGCGCGGCAAGTACATCGTTGGAGGAGAGACCAAGAATCCCAAGGGCCTCGCCATCTGCATGCACGGAGGTGGCGTCGGATCAGGTTCAGCGCCGAGTGCCGAAGGTGCTTACCGGGATGCGATCGGCGCCATGGGCTGGGTGGGGATCTACCC
>JBLIMI010000509.1:0-3479 GCA_047638655.1 Minisyncoccia bacterium
AACGGGTGCCCGAGTCTTGCCTTGCTTATCCCGCCGGCGCTGGACGGATCCCCAGGGATCGGCGCTGGCGGGAAGGGCATCGAATGTGGCGGGTGCTTTCCAGTTGAAGGGGAGATGGGAACGCCGACCGCTACGGGGCGACTCCGTCGTGCTGGTGGATGATGTCTTGGCTTCCGGATCGACCCTCGCCGCCTGTGCCAAAGTTTTGCGGCAGGGGGGAGCGCAGACCGTCGCGGCGCTGGTCCTGGGACGGTCCCGCATGCGCGAAACGTAAGGACGATCGATCCAGTGGGTCTACGGCTAGAATGTTCTGTCCGAGACCTCGTAAGGTGGAGCCTGCGACACCAAAGCTCTCCACGCTCCCTGCCATGAACAACAAGCTGCTGCTACCCCTCCTCATTGTCCTGCTCCTGGCCTTCGCAGGCCTGTGGAAGTTCGCGGGTCAGGCAGGGCCCGATCCGATGGGCACGGACATGGCGGGACTCGAAGCGGGCTCGGCGGCTGGTCTGGCAGAAGGCCAGGGTCAAGAGTTGTCCACCCCTAGCTCGAGCTCTGACCAGGAGGGAGGCGAGCGGGAGCAGGCCCAACGACTGCAGCCGGATGTCATGGAGGCCGACTCAGCTCTGGTCAAGTTGCCCTCGAACGCGGTCTGGATCACCGGGCGCGTGATTTACCCGGATCGCTATCCGAATGACATGGGGGAGGTCGTCGTGACAGCGAAGGGGCGAAAATTTGGGGACAGTTCGCGCCGAGAGCATTCGGCGACGGTGAAGAACGACGGGACCTTCCGGGTGGCGTTCTCGAAGAAGACTCGCAAGGGATGGCTGTCGGCTCGCGGTCGTTATTTGTATCTCCCGGACCGTGTCGCCCTGGATCTGTCAAAAGTGCCGGCGGACCTAGTGTTGGAGCCCGAGTTGGGTGGCGTGGTTCGCGGGAGCTTGCGCGCGCCCCTGGGCATGGAATGGTCAGAGGAAGCGCGCGAGGGTGCGGTTGTCAATGTGAACCGTTGGGCTCGCGGCAGCAGCACCAGTCGCGGGGACGGGGTGAATTCGGGCGGAGAGTTCGAATTGCAGGCCCTGCCTGCGGGGACCTATTCGATGAAAGTACACGTTCCTTTGTGGGCGGATCACACTCAACAGAACGTGACCGTACGCGCGGGTGAGATCACACCCCTGGAGGTTCCATTGAAAGCGGGATGTTCCGTGGCGGGTCGCGTGGTCGATGCTGAAGACGTGCCCCAGGTCGGCATTGGCGTCGAGCTGACGGGGACCTCGGAGGACGAATCCCGGATCCGTGAGTTCGCTCGAACGAACGACGACGGTAGCTTTCACCTGCGAGGTGTTCCTGAGGGCGACTTGACCATCATCACCTCGACTGACGACGCTCTCCCCGCAAAGCAAGCGCTCGGTTTCCTGCGCGACGGGGCAGCCCGCCGTGACGTGGTCCTGCGCTTGTCCGACGGCCACTCCATCGAGGGCGTGCTGCGCTGGGAGGACGGCTCTCCGGTTTCAGGAGGACTCGTGAGTGTCGCCCAGGATCGAGAAAAAGTGAGCCGAACCATGGACTTCTCCGATGGTGTCACGGAGCAGACACTCCCGGATGGCACCTTCAAAATCACTGGCTTGGAGTCTTCCTTGTGCGTTGTTCGGGGTTCCGCCAAGTCCTTCCGTAAAGAGGACCTGGAAAAGGCAGCCGCCCGCAAGTTGGCCGGCAAGAAAGCGCGGCGTCTTCGTCCCAGGGGGCCGACCTACATGGCCCGCATGGACGATGTGGCCCCGGGAACTCAGGGACTCGTTTTGATTCTGGTATCGGGGGAGTCCTTGAGCGGCCGGGTGGTGGATGATCAGGGAGAGGGCGTTAGTCCTTTCATGCTGACCGCGAGCCCCGTTGCTGGAGAGGGTTTTCGCGATGCGGATGCGGTCAATCGCTTGGTCGTTGCGGTGAATGGGAACTTCACCGTGGATGGTCTGAAAGAAGGGACGTGGAACGTGAAAGTTTCCGCGGATGATCACGAGACCTCTGAGACCGTCGTGGTCACGATTCCAGGCAGCGCCAAGATCGAAATGGTGGCCAATCGCCTTGCCACAGTCAGCGGGGTTGTGCGCGGGCCCGCAGGGGATGTGATCAGCGGCGCGGATGTTTGGATCCGCCGCTTAAAGCCCGATGAGGAATTCACTGCGGCGGTGATCTCGGGATCGTGGGGAGAAGAGACCACCACCAAACAGTCGGGGAGCTTTGAAGCCAAGGATGTGCGCCCCGGTCGCTTGCGAGTTTGGGCGAAGGCCGAGGGCTTTGCCTCGAGCCTGGCACAAGAGCTGCAGGTTGCGCCCGGCGGCCAGCTGGAAGAAGTCAGCCTGAGACTGCGGCCAGCCGCGCGGATTCGCGGGCAACTGTTCTCTTCCATTCAGAACCGTGACGGACGCGTCGTGACGGTCCGCGCTCAGTCCGGTGGATCCTACTGGGACAATGTGACGACCGATGATCAAGGAGACTTCGAGGTTGTGGGGCTCGACGCGGGTCCCTACATCCTGAGCTTGCAGCAATCCAAGAGCCCTGGCGCACCAGCGTGGCAGGAAAAGGAAGTGGTCGTCCAGGTAGATGTCAAAACAGGGGCCACGGTCTCGGTGGTGCTCGGCTCACCCCCCGAAAATCCGACCAGCGTAAGCGGTGTCGTGTATGAGGGCGAGCGCCCTCGCAGCGGGGTCGTGGTGCGCTGCCGGGCCAGGCACAGGGGTGATCTAAACAATGACGTCGCCATGACCGGGGAGGATGGCGTTTACAGCATGACTCTGAATGGGCCGGGGGCTTATTCCTTTGAAGTCGGCGACAGCTCCCGGGGCAACCTCCGGTATGAACGAGAGCTTGGCGCCGGCGGGAATCCAGGAGTGGACTTTCACTTGCCCACGGGTTCGGTGGAGGGTGTCGTGATGGGCATCGATGGAAAACCGCAGGCGGCATGCCAGATGACGCTTGCGGCGCTCGGTGAGCCTGAGCTGGGCGAAGAACCCATGCGAGAGCGGCGTTTGAGCACGGACAAGGAGGGACGCTTCCTGTTCGAGCACGTCGCGCCTGGGGAATACAGTCTGAGGGTCCATGACGACATTCTCTCGAGTTGGCAGCGCCGCCAGACGACCCAGCCGGGCACTCAAGTGGTCGAATCGCTGAAGGTCCCCGAGGACGGAAAGGTCAGCGGGCTGGTGTTTGAATTGGAAGAGGCCGGCGAGATCTCGGGGGAGGTGTTGTTGCCGAATGGTAGCCCCGCCGCTGGGGCAACGGTTCAGGTGCGCTTGCCTTCCGGAATCACTCTGCATAGCTCGGCGCGGGTGCGCACAAATTCTCAGGGCCAATTCACGTGCCGTGGGGTGGGAGTCGGCAAGGTCGTGTTGGTGCCATCCCTGAATGGAGAGCCGGGTGAGGCGGTCACCGTGAGGGTTTCCCCGGGGGAGACCGTGGAAACACGGCTTGAGGTGCCGGCAAAC
>JBLIMI010000510.1:0-3473 GCA_047638655.1 Minisyncoccia bacterium
GAACCGCAACACCTTCCGTGCTGGAGGCCTGAGTGGCCACGCGAATGATCTTGAGTCCGCCCGCGCTGAGGCAAAGCAGGCCGTCACGAAGTACCAAGCGCCCTGTAGCGGGAGCCTGAATCCAGATGACCGGGGTCTTGGCGGGCAAGTTTGTCGCCGTCAAGATCAGGTCGTCGGCGAAGTAATCCGTGGTGCCGGTAGCCGTGAGAATTGCGCCTGAGCCAGTGGAGTTGCTGCATCCGCCACCGATGAATTCGTTGCCACAAGGGCAATCCTTTTCATCCGCGAAGCAGAAGTAGCAAACCGTGGACCCTGTGTAATTGTTGCCCAGGGGGCAACCAGCTTCATTGGCCTCTGCCAGAAGCAGGTGCACAGAAAGGACCGTTTCGTCGCCCTCGTCGGCGCCCACCGCATCGCGGTAGAGTCCGATCACAGTGGCCACGTCCATGGGGTAGAGAATGGGGCTGTCTGCGCTAGCAAGCGCGGCGGCCGTGTGGCGCCCAAGGGCGTCCAGATCGCCGGCTCCGGTCCCTGCGGCCTCTAGGAGGCTAACTGCGTCGGTCTTGCCGGACTGCGCCGGGGTGACGCCTAGGACGGCATTGAAGGAGAGCTGGTGCTTGATGGTGTCTGTGTACTCATCGGCACCGACGCCGTCCCAGCGTTCGGGGTGGGTCTTCCAGTAGCCGGGCGTGCAGCCTTCCTGGCAGTCCTGGGCGGAGGCGAAACTGCCCAGGGACGCGATGGCCAAGGCAGCGAGAGTGAGGAGAGGAGATTGATACTTCATTGTTCTATTAGGAAACGAGCGAATACGGACAAGGGGCGAGGCTTATGAAAAGTAGCCCTCGATCCGAGCCGAGGATTGAAACGCCCGCGAAATTTGTAGGGTGGGGCCAGTTGGAGCAGCGAATGCCCCTGAATTACCGTGCCTGAGGCGCCCGAGCGCCTTCTCCCTAGCCTGAAGACGAGATGAATCTCCTCCGTGTTCCGTCCCATTTGCTTTTAATCCTCTTTGTTATCTCCCCGTATTCATTGGCGCAGGAGGCCACCCCGTCGCCGGGTGCAGCTGAGATTCAGGCCAGTGCCAGGGTGATCGGAGCGGAGTTCTCCGACGAACAGGTGGATCTGATGCTGGGGCAAGTGCGGCAAAATCTGAGGAGCTACGAGCGCTTGCGGAGCATCCCTCTCGACAATTCTGTGGTGCCTGCGCTGTACTTCTTGCCGCTCGGCGAAGCGCCTTTGGTTGCGGAAGCGACGCGAGGCATCGAGCACGGAAGTCTTTCATTCCAACGCTTGGCTGGGGAGAGCACGGTCAAACGGCCCGAAGCCCTCGAAGAGCTGGCTTTCGCCTCGATCCCCGAACTCAGCTCGCTGATTCATTCCCGCAGTGTTTCCTGCGTAGAACTCAGCGAGATGTTCCTGGCGCGTCTGGCTCGGTTGGACGAAACCCTGCACTGCGTGATTGAGATGACGGGGGACCGTGCTCTGGCCCAAGCCAAGCTGCTCGACCAAGAGTTGGAGCAGGGCAACTCGCGCGGCATTTTGCATGGCATTCCGTGGGTGGCGAAGGACTTGCTCGCCGTTCGTGGGACGCACACCACCTGGGGAGCCGAACCTTTTAAGGGGCAGGTGATTGAGACGGACGCCAGCGTTGCGCGCTTGCTAGAGGAGCAAGGCGCGGTGTTAATCGCCAAGGTCACCTTGGGGGCATTGGCGTGGGGGGACGTGTGGTTTGGTGGCATGACTCGTAACCCCTGGAATCCGGAGCAGGGGTCCAGCGGCTCATCAGCTGGTCCAGCCTCGGCGGTGGCCGCGGGTGGGGCACCCTTTGGCATTGGATCGGAGACGCTGGGTTCGATCATTTCACCTTCGACTCGTTGCGGCAACTCGAGCTTGCGCCCGACGTTTGGGCGTGTGAGCCGGCACGGGGCCATGACTCTCTCCTGGTCCATGGACAAGTTGGGACCGATCTGCCGCTCGGCAACGGATTGCGCCATTGTGCTGGACGCCATTCATGGCCGTGACGAATTGGATCCGACGACATCTACGCGGGCCTTCGATCCGGCGCCCAAGGAGAGAGAAGGCGAGGGCTTCACGGTCGGTTTCCTGGAAGGGGCCTTTGATCGCGGTGGCGAGCCAAATCGCTACGCCCACGTGCTCGAAGAGCTAGAAGCCATGGGAGCTGAACTCGTGCCCTTCAGCATGCCGGACTACCCGACAGGCGACATGACGTTCATCCTCTCCGCGGAGGCGGCCACGGCCTTCGACGAATTCTCTGCCAGCGGTCGCGCCGATGGGATGGTGCGCCAGACCGGGGATGCGTGGCCGAACGTGTTTCGTCTCGCGCGCTTGATCCCCGCGGTGGATTACTTGCGGGCCAATCGCTTGCGAACGCTGTTGACACAAGAGTTGGAAGCGGCCCTGTCCGATCTCGATGCGGTCGTTCACCCCAGCTTTGCCGGGGGGGTGCTCTCGGCGACGAATTTGAGCGGGCATCCGACCTTTGTGGCTCCTTGTGGCTTCAACGAGGACGGCACGCCGTTCAGCATCTCTTTCACGGCGAAGCTGTTCGGGGAGACGAGTTTGCTGCAGCTAGCGCGACGCTGGCAGGCGTCGACGGCGCACCACCTGGCCCACCCGGACTTGTAATTGGAGGGGGGGTCTTACGGCTGTGGGGGCCGGGGCTGGGCAGGATCGCGCGAGATTGGGACAGATTGGCTTGAGTTGCCTCAATTGGGAATTCGAAGACAGAGGCGCCTCCACCCACTATCCACTCAGAGAACCCATGCAATACAAGGCGTCCCTGCGGGACCGACTTCTGGTCGGAACCGGAATTATTTTCTCGATCTGTATCGTCGCGCTACCCGCTGTGGTGCAGCGCGATTCCGCCCGAACCCAGCGACCCCACGGCTTTGTGCCCGAGGATCCCAATCAGTGGTTCGGTCTGTCATCGCACTTCGACTTGCGCGGGCTCGCTCCGGAGGGTTCCGATTGGCGAACCGTGGGGCCGCTGCAGTTTCAAGAGCGCGACAATGGCGAGGCTCGCTTGACCGGGTTCCTGCTTGAGTCCACCGAGGAAGAAGCACTCCTGCAGGTCGACCTTGTTTTCAGCGAGCGTCGTGAGGGCACGGAGAGCGAGTCGCAACCCGCAAGCTATGGCAAAGTCACTGGGCTCCTACGCGGTCTGGGGTCGCTGTCCGGTGGGCTCCTACGCGTGGAGTCAGGACGCGACTCAGCGCTTCAGTGCACGGCCCGCCACGGGGAGGTGGCCTTCCGCACGGAGTGGTTGCAACGGCCCACGGCGGACTCGACTCAGGCGAACGGTCGCAAGGGAACACATCGCTTTTCCATGGACTTCACCCACGAGGCGGTTTGGGGAGCGAGCGAATTGCAGTTCGACTTTGGCGGGCTCGAAGCAGAATTTGAGTTGCTTGCGGGAGGACACTTCGTGGAACGTGCGGATGGGTCGGCTTGGT
>JBLIMI010000511.1:0-3464 GCA_047638655.1 Minisyncoccia bacterium
CGACTTGTGCAGCGCCTTTTTCTTGGGCGATGCCGACGATGCTTGTGCGCAAGTAAGGCTCGAGAGCCTCGGGAAACAAAGTTAGAATGGCAAAGAACGGCACGGCGATGAGCTCAGGCAGGGGAGTCGAATGGGGCCCAAATATCTCGAGTGATCCGGGGGCTGAACCACCAGACGACAAGCCGTCCTGGGTCTCAGAGGCTGGTCTTCCAGCCCTCAATCCCCAGGAAAAGGCCCAGCAGGGTAGACAGGAGCCCCCCGGAACGTCAAGAGTCTACGGCTCGGATCCGGGCAGGATCCAGCTTCCCTTTCAGGCCCAACAGGGTCATCTCTCTCAGCGCCCCACCCATCCCGTGTTCACTGGCATCATCGAAGGCAATCCAGAGGTCCTGCAGCTCCAGTCCCAGGGCAGCGGTCTGCGGCTCTGGATCCCCGCTCCTGATGCCTCCTGGGCAGTTGAGGAGGGCGAAAGCGTGGCCGTTTCGGGCTGTTGCCTGACCGTGGTCAGGGTCTGTGAGCCGCTCTTCGGAGATGATTCCAGCGCTCCGGGCGCCGATTTGCCCCAAAAGACCCCGGGGGCGACCATGGTCTTCGATTTGAGCGCGGAAACCCTGGCTCGCACCCATTTTGGGGACATGAAGGTGGGACAGCAGGTCAACCTCGAACGGGCCATGCTGCTCACCGATCGCCTCTCGGGCCATCTGGTCTCCGGCCACATCGATGGAGGAGGGACCCTGGTGGCCCAGCGAGACTCTGGGGATGGGGGAGCTGTCTATACCTTTGAGGTGGACGAAGGCCTGGAGCGTTACCTGATCGAGAAGGGGTCCGTGACATTGGACGGCATCAGCTTGACCGTGGTGGAGCCCGTGGGTCGCCGTTTCGACGTGGCGCTGATCCCCGTCACCCTGCAGGCCACCCACCTGGGCACCGCCGAGGTCGGTCAGCGCATCAACGTGGAAGTGGACATGGTCGGCAAGTGGATCGAGAAATTGGTCACCCGGGACGTCTGAGACACCTCCTGGGGGCGATGGGGTGAATTTTCCCGGAATCACTCTGAAAGCAGGAACCCGAGCCCAGGGTCTGGCTCAAAGAGGGTCGGAAGGCTGAAGAAGCATCAGACGAACTATTCCCCCCCTCCTCTATATATATAGCGAGCTCCCAGCGCCGCCGCCTGGCTACCCCCCTTGTCAGAGCGGCGGCCTCTCTATGTTTGGCGATTCAGAGAGAGACCGCGGGCTCTGGTCTGGAATTCAGAAAGAATCAGCCAGAGAGAATCAGCTGAGCTCCCAAGCGGAACGATAGTTCGGCGTCAACAGGGCATTGGCCTCGGGGCGATTCGGGAAGCGCATGTTTCTTCCATCCCACTCCAAGCTTTCGTTGGGGAAGGCCAGAGCAATGTTGCCGAGCAGGGCGACCTCGGTCAGGTGTGCTGCGTAGTCGAAACCAGCGTTGCATTGCGCTTCCCCGCGCACGGAGTTGACGAAGCGATGCCAGTGATTTTCCCCACCCAGGTTCGGGATCTCAACATCGGCAAACTTCTCTTCCGGTAGCAAGCGCGGCGGGTCGTAAGGACTCGCGAGCAAGGCGCCTTCCGTGCCGACAAAGAGGCACGCGTTGGCGATGACTTCGCCCGCACCGAGATCATCGAGCAGTTGACGGGGGGCCTTGCGGCCACCGTCATGCCAGGTCAGCAAGAGCGGCCCTCTGGTGGTGTGTTTGTTGGCCGGAAACTCGTAATGAACGGCGGACCAGTTGGGGTAAGTCTCGCCATTGGGCGGCGGACCATCCGAGCGAACTTGAGTCGGTGTGTCCAAGCCGAGGAACCACAGCGCCGGGTCCATCAGATGGCAGGCCATGTCGCCTTGCGCGCCGGTGCCGAAGTCTTGCCAACCGCGCCAGGAGAAAGGATGGTACTGACCTTTCTTATAGGGGCGTTCAGGAGCCACACCGAGCCACAGGTCCCAATCGAGATTCTCGGGGATGGGGTCGCTGCCACTCTGTCGTCCAACCCCTTGCGGCCACCAACCGGCGGGACGGTCCGTCCAAACGTGAACTTCATGCACCTTGCCGATGTGGCCTTCCTGGAACAGTTTCAAGGCCGAGAGGTAGTTGCCCCCCGAGTGATTCTGAATGCCCATCTGCGTCACGACGCCTGCTGAGCGCGCGGCCTTTTGAACGGCGCGGGCTTCGGAGACTGTGCGAGTCAAGGGCTTCTGGCAATACACGTGCTTGCGTAAGGCCAACACGGCTTGGGTGATTGGCGCGTGCATGTGGTCCGGGGTGGTGACGTTCACCGAATCGAAACCATCGCCCATTTCGCGCAACATCACGCGCCAGTCACGGAACTGCTTGGCTTTCGGGTAAAGCTCGGCCGCCGTCGCGAGGTGCCCGGCGTCCACATCACACAGGGCGACGATGTCGACTTCCGGGTGCGACCCGATGGCTTTCATGTCGGAGGCTCCCATGCCACCGACTCCGATGCAGGCATGGCGCACTCGGCCCGTAATGAATTGGGTACTGAACGTGCTCGTGGATGCACAGCCGGTGAATGGGAGCAGGGCCGCGGTGGCTCCGAGCTTCAGGAAACGACGCCGAGTGTTTTGAATTGCCATGGGCGCACGATACTCCCCGGGAGGGGGGAGAAGCCATGACATTTAGCCCGGACTAGGTTGCCCAAGAGCCCCGACCGGGTTGGCCAACAACCTGGATCAGGCCCGAAGAATGGCAAGGCAGAGGGAGCCATTCCACGAGAGGCCATCCTTTGCCAGCAATGCGAGTAGCTGATCCAGTGCGACGGCTTGTTCTGCATCCTGAGGCAAAGAGTCGAGCAGCGCGCGGGCCTCCGCCTCGAATTCCGGTACGGAGCGAGACTGAAGGCGCAAGGCTTGAAACACCTCTGTGCTGTGCTCCTGAGCGTCGTTAGTGGGCATCAAGCCCAACAGCGTTCCGAGGTCCATCACTTCTGCATGGAACATGCCACGCCGGCGGTGTTGCTGCTTCTCCCACTTGTCCAGGCAAATCGCGGCACGCTGGGAAGCCACGGATCTATCGAAGTAGGGTTCCGCTAGGAAGAGACCCGTGCGAGCCACACGCAGAGCTTCAGCGAAGGCGGTTGCCGGTTGTTCCAGGTGGTGGGGGACGTGACGCATGCTGACCCAATCAAAGCTGTTGTCATCGAAAGGGAGCTTGTAGGCGGACCCTTCGTGCACATCGTAGCCGTCCGCGCGCAATTGCTCCAGACGGGGCCCAGCTTGATCCAGGCCTTGGACATGCATACCATTCTCGCGAAGTTGTTTGAGCAAGGTACCTGCGCCGCATCCAACGTCGAGCACGGATTCGGGACGGAAGCCCATGAATGTCTGCAGGTACTCGCCGAGCAACCACTCATGGTTTTGTTGGGTCAGGTCTTCAGATTGCAGAGGTGTCATGTTGTTCGTCGTGTTGTGGCTAGGACCTCTCCGTCC
>JBLIMI010000512.1:0-3457 GCA_047638655.1 Minisyncoccia bacterium
GCCGAATTGGCAAAGGCAAGGCCCACGGCCGTCAACCTCTTTTGGGCCCTGAACCGCATGACGGGTCGAGCCGAGCGCGACCTCGCCGCTGGTGCAGACGGGGCGGGAATTCGGGACGGCCTCTTCGAGGAAGCCCACGCCATCTTCAAGGAGGACCAAGTGACCTGCGAGGCCCTCGGACGCCACGGAGCTGAGCTGATCAAAGACGGGGGAACCTATCTCACTCACTGCAATGCAGGAGCCCTGGCCACGGCCAACACGGGCACCGCGCTCGCTCCTTTCTATGAAGCCAATCGTCAGGGCAAACGCATCGCGGTCTTTGCCGATGAGACGCGGCCGCTCCTGCAAGGCGCGCGCTTGACGGCCTGGGAATTAATGGAAGGTGGTATCGACGTCACGGTCATCACGGACAGCATGGCTGGCCGGGTCATGTTCGAGGGCAAGATCGACGCTGTCTTCGTGGGCAGCGATCGCATCGCGCGCAACGGGGACGTCTGCAACAAGATCGGGACTTACTCCGTGGCCGTGCTAGCCCGCGAGCACGGCATCCCTTTCTATGCCGTCGCCCCGCTCTCTACCTTTGATCGCGAACTCACCCACGGGGACCAAATCCCGATTGAGGAACGACCCGCCAGCGAGATCATCAACGGCTTCGGCATGGCCACGGCTCCCGAGGGCGTCAAGGTCTACAACCCAGCCTTCGACGTGACTCCGGCGCGCCTGGTGACCGGAATTGTGACCGAGACCGGGGTCATCATGGAACCCGATCAGGCCAAGGTCGATGCGGCTATGCAAGCCGCTGGAATCGAGCTCTTGTAGGCCCCAGGGGGAATTGGCCGTTTTGGTTCCAGTCGGGCAGCCTTCGGGTCCGAAAGCGAAGGCACACACCACGCTGTCCCTCCCCAGATTCATGAGCCCCACGAACGACAAGTCCAAAGCCGAGCTTTCCAAAGATCCAATCCAGGACAAGCCCCGCGAGGAATCAGAGGTTCAAGAGCCCAAGGCCAAACGCCCCACGGCCACCAAGCCCTCCGACATGTCGGAGGAGTTGATCGAATTCATCACGGCCATGGACGAATACAAGCGCGCTCAGCAGCGCCCCTTCCCGTCCCTCGGTGAGGTGTTTGAAGTCTTGAAGTCTCTGGGCTACGAACGACCCGAGAACGCAGCCTAAGCGTCGACGCAGGCGCGCCAGCCGCGTTGCAACTCCTCGTGATCCAGGTCTCGTCCGATCAGGACCAGGGCGGACTCGTCTGGAGCCAGTCCATCCCCCGGACCGAGTTCAAGCCACTCGTACATGCCTTGCACGACCACCCGTTCGGAGCGGCCCGTGCAACGCAGAATGCCTTTCAAGCGAAAGAGTTCGTGGGTGCGACGAGTGCCCAGAAACTGCAACCAAATCTTGAGCTTGGCCAGATCCATCGGCGCGCCACTGCGCAGAGCCACGCTCGTCACGTCGCTGGCGTGCGAGTGATCGCCCAAGTCCTCTGAGGAGTCCAAGTTCCAGTCGCCCTCACGAGTCGTGCCGATGGCGAGCAGGGGCCCAACATCGATCGCCGCGTGCTCCGAGATCAAGACCTCGGCCAGGGAGTTGCGAGCGCGTATCGAGGCTCGACATGTTTCGATTTCAATGGCCGTGGCACGGTCCGCATGATTGATGAGAACTCGATCCGCGTAGGCAATTTGCTGCACCGCTTCGGGGTGCGCTTGCAATTGACGCGGCAGGTTCTGAGCGTGTGCCAGAGCCAGGATGCCATCGAGGCGTAAGCTCGCGCGCAATCCCGGGTCGATGGCCAGGGTTTGAGCAATAGGGCCCGGGGCGGCCAATCCGGACGCTTCAATCAGAATACGATCCAGCGCTTGCCCGCGTCGAAACAGCCCGCCTGCGCGGGCCTGCAAAAGGTCATGCAGTCCCTTCTGCAAATCACCGCGGACGGTGCAGCACACGCATCCATTGGCCAATTCAACCAAGCTGTCGGCGGAAGACACCACGAGTTGACCATCGATGCCCAGTTCGCCAAATTCATTCACGAGCACGGCGATGCGCTCCCCGTGGCGCTCGGTCAAAATGCGGTTGACGAGGGTCGTCTTGCCCGCCCCCAAGAACCCGGTCAGCAGGGTGACCGGCAGGGGCAATGAATCAGAAGAGGTCATGAAAAGAGTCGCGGGTCCTGCACTACGGGTAGATCGGATGCGAACGAGTCAGCTCACGGACGGCACCGGCGATTTTGCGCGAAGCCTCGGTGTCCTCACGTTTCGCAAGGGCATCCGCGATCAAACCACCGAGTTCGACCATGTCATCGCGCCCCAGACCACGAGTGGTGATGGCTGCCGTTCCGAGTCGCACGCCGCTGGCTTCCATGGGCGGGCGTTGATCGAAGGGGATCAGGTTCTTGTTGCAGGTGATGTCCACGGCGTGCAAGGCGTCCTCGGCTTGCGCCCCGGAGAGCCCGATGGAATTGACATCGACCAACATCAGGTGGTTGTCGGTTCCGCCCGAAACGATCCGCAGGCCACGCTCCACCAAAGTCTCCGCCAGCACCGAAGCATTTTCGACCACGCGTGCGGCGTAATCTTTGAACGAGGGATCCAACGCTTCGCGCAAGCCAACGGCCTTGGCTGCGATCACGTGCATCAACGGACCCCCTTGACCACCGGGAAAGACCGCAGTGTTGACTTTTTTGAGAACGTCCAGGCTATTGGTGACGATCAAACCTCCACGGGGTCCACGCAAAGTCTTGTGGGTAGTCATGGTCACGATGTCCGCGTAGGGCACGGGGCTGTCATGCTGTCCACCAGCCACGAGGCCAGCGATGTGAGCCATATCCACCATCAACGTGGCGCCTACTTCCTGGGCGATCTCGCTGAAGGCTGGGAAGTCGATCTTGCGCGAATAAGCCGAGGCTCCAGCGAGCAGCACCTTCGGTTTCACCTCTAGGGCACGGGCTCGCACCATATCCATGTCGAGAAGTTCGCTCTGCTTGTCCACTCCGTAGGAGGAGAAGTTGTAGAAGATGCCACTGAAGTTCTTGGGATGCCCGTGGCTAAGGTGACCACCATGATCGAGGCTCATCCCGAGCACGGAGTCGCCGGGTTCGGCGATGGCCATCAGCGCCCCCATGTTCGCCTGAGTCCCCGAGTGAGGCTGCACGTTGGCGTAGCCTGCATCAAAGAGCTGCTTGGCGCGCGCACGGGCCAAGTTCTCCACCGTGTCCACATGCTCGCAACCACCATAATAGCGACGCCCGGGGTAACCCTCCGCGTACTTGTTCGTGAGCGAGGACCCCATGGCCTCCATGACCTCGGCAGAAGTGTGGTTTTCGGAGGCGATCAGCTCCAGCTGATCTTCCTGGCGTTGGGTTTCAAGGTCGATGGCTGCCCAGACTTCTGCGTCGGTGCGTGTCACTGTTTTCATGGGGTGTCGGAGGAATCTTGGGGGGTGGTGCCGTCGGGGCCG
>JBLIMI010000513.1:0-3454 GCA_047638655.1 Minisyncoccia bacterium
GGATGCATGAACTGCCATCGCAAACCCTCCACACATCCCCGCGCAGTGAGCGGCTCCTAAAATCCCCAGACTCAAAAAGGGGAGCAAGTCTTGTGGTGCGAACAGCATTCAGGCCACCGGCTTGGGTTCGTCGCCTTCAAGCTTAGGGCGAGGTTGCTTGGAATTACGGGCTGCTTCAGGCAACCAACCCATGACAAGCGGCGTTGGTTTTCCGTAGCGATCCGTCATGCCTTCGCAGACGTTCACGCAATCGCCACAACGCAAGCAGTTGGCGAAATTGGACATGCCGTCCGTGTACAGGCCAATGCCGTCGCGGTGTCGTCCGCCAGACATCTCGCGCGGTAGGAGGTCCACGGGGCAGGCCTTGTCACAGGCGTCGCACTCGGTGCAACTGTCCGGATTCTTGAATTCAATACCGTTCACAGTGTCGGGTCCGAGCAGAGCAAAGTAGACGCCCGACGGGCACCAACCCCGACAGAAGCCGATGCCTAGCAAGCGCACCTGCATGTACAGTCCACCAACCATGGCTGCCAGAAAACCCAGCGAGAACGCGCGCGCCATAGTCTGGCCTTCAAGAAAGACGTCCCAACTCACCCAAAAGCTGAACACTATGGCTCCCAGCAAGCCGCAAAGGGCAAACATCAACACTTCGCCCAGTAGCCTTGGGAAAGGCTCCTTCGAACGAAAGCGGATCCACTCCCGCAGCCTGGTGATCGCGCCATAGGGACAGGAGAAACCGCACAGGTAGCGCCCCGTCGTACGCGAAGCCACGACGATGGCGATGTTCACCCCCAGGAATGGATAAGCGAATGCCTTGGCGGCGACGGCGAAGGCCACCTCTTCTCCCATCAAGACATGCTGCCCACCCCACAGATCAAAGCGCAGGATGCCCAGGCCGGGTAACAGCGCAACCACTACCGTGGAGACAATAGCGACCACCCAGCGCATCCAAGTGTAGCGATGCACCTTGCCGCGCTTACGGCCAATCCCGTAGAGGACCTTGTCTCTTGTTTTTCCGACGGGCATGAGAGGTGTAGCGCGAGATGATGCTGGCAGGTCGAAGCCAGCGGGACTTGCTGGTCCGAACTCCACGGTCTGGATTCTAACGCAGGTTAGGGGGCAGTTTCGCCCCATTCGGTTCCCGCTTTCAGTCGACTTGAGTGCAAAACCACAGTCACGCTTGAAGCCACCATGGCCGCCGCGGCCAAGACCGGAGGCAAGTGACCCCCGACTGCCAAAACGAGCCCGACCGCGTTGTAGCCAAAAGCCCACGCCAGGTTCCAGCGGGCCACGGAGCGAGCCCTTCTTGCTAGACGCAGCAACCCCGGCAAACTCCCCAGACCCGGTCGCAGTAGATTAACGGGCGCGGCATCCATGGAGCGTGCGGCACTCCCGGCTACGGTGATTCCTACTGCCGCAGAAGCAAGCGCCGCCGCGTCATTGAGTCCATCGCCAACAAAAATTGAATCCTCCGGGCTCTCCCTCTTGATCCACGCCACCTTATCGGCGGGCATCAAGTTGGCCTTCACTTCCAGCCCCAACTCGTCCGCAATTCGTTGCGCGGGTCCCGTGCCGTCACCGGTCAAAATAAAGAGGTCCAACCCCATGGCGCGTAATTCGGCGATCACTGCGGCTGCTTCCGGGCGCTGTTGGGCCTGCAGGGAAAACTCGGCCTGAAGCACACCCTCGCGCAACAGATGAATCCCGCCCTCAAGCCCCGCCTTGCGAAGCGACCAAAGGGCGCCCTCCATCCTGGCTTGCACGCCCACCCCAGGCAGAACCCGGAACTCGGAGATCGGAATCGGGGCGCAGGGCGGAAACGGCGCCATGACCCGATGGGCCCGTCGCAGGCTGCGCCCGATGGGGTGCTCGGAGTACAGCTCTAGATTCGCAGCATACTCCAGGGCCTGTTCCGCATTCAGTTCTGCGCATGTCTGTATGTCCGTTAATTCGAACTCGCCATCCGTCAGGGTCCCCGTTTTGTCGAGCCACATCCGCCGGGCTCCAGCCAGTTGTTCCAGCACGGCGCCGCCCCGCACCAGCACGCCATGTTTCCAGGCCTCGCCCAGGGCATTCCAAAAAGCGAGGGGCGTCGCAATGCCAAGCGAACACGGGCACGCAATCAAAACCACAGACAGGGCCGCTAGCAGCGCGGCCTCGGGGCCGCTCCGGGGCCAGTGCCAAAGCGCCGTCCCTGCCGCCAACACAAAGACCATGGGAATCAGAGCTCCAGCCACCCGATCGGCCACTTGCACGGAGGGGGCGGGTGCTCGCAAAGCCTCTAGCAGCAGACGTTCCACCTCCTCACAGACACGCTCAGCTCCCACGGCCGTACTCATCACATCAAGCTGGCCATCCACGAGGCTGCTGCCCGCAAGCACTGGATCCCCGACGACCACGCTGCGAGGCTCGGACTCACCCGTCAGGCTAGAGGCATCGACGAAAGAGCTTCCCTGGATCACCCGTCCGTCCACCGGAACCACGTCTCCGGGTCGCAAGCGCAAGAGATCTCCAACGCGCAAGTCTTCGGCCCTGCGTTGGCCTTCCTGGCCATCATTCAAGATGCAAACAGCGCCCTCTCGATCCGGCAGCAAGACCTGCAGAGCCTCCCTCGCCCGTTCTTTCGCGCGCAGGTCAAGCCAACGTCCCAAACTGACCAATACCAAGACCATCGTGGCGGTATCGAAGTAGACCTCTCCTTCGGTGAACAACGTGTTCCATGACGAGACTATCCAAGCGGCACCTGTACCCATCACAATCAGGGCGTCAGCGGACAACCAGCGCTTCATCCGCAGCACCGTTTCGGCAAGTGGAAGGCCCAGCAGGACGAGCACCGGTGCAGAGACAAACATGGCAGCCAGCCT
The DNA here is from genome assembly GCA_047638655.1 of Minisyncoccia bacterium. Lineage (GTDB taxonomy): Bacteria > Planctomycetota > UBA1135 > UBA1135 > JABACD01. The sequence goes on from JBLIMI010000513.1 coordinate 2,865, forward strand.
CAACAACCCTTGAAATGCGGCCGCGGTCTCTCCGTCAAAGTCCGATTCGTCTCCAAAGAGTGCCCCGTACATGGAGAGCGAGAGCATCATCACGGCCATGGAGAGCATGGCGGAGAGCAGCACACGCGAAAGCATCTTGTCCGCCGAATTGGCCACTCCGCTGGCGGACAAATGGAAAGCGAGGCAACAGCCACTGCAGCAGAAGGCCTGGCTGGTGCGGTTGCGGTCTCCTTGCTTCAGCGGCTTCGTGGGCAAGTCGCAATAGGCACAGGAGACCGTATCCCCAAACGCAGCATGAGCGTCTTTCCGCATCCGACTTTCCATTCGTTCACTCAACGGCGGCCGTAGTCTTCAAATTTCAGAGCCCAGGCGCGTGAAGCCTACTGGATACTGATCACGTCGGGTTCGCCGCCAGCCCCAGGTCCCTGCTCAAGGAAATCGGGCAACTGGTATTCAAGCGCGTAGAAAGTGAGCAACACCAAGTACGAGAGATAAAAGAGCAACAAGTACCAGGGAACTCCCCCATTGTCGTAGTCGAACACTTTCTGCTGAGAATCCGTCTCTTCCAAGGTATTACCCAGGGGTGTCCG
>JBLIMI010000514.1:0-3451 GCA_047638655.1 Minisyncoccia bacterium
CCGTCGTCTGTCTGGCCACATGGCACAACTACATGGCGGACGGAGACTTGGTGCCCGTGACGTCCAACGCTGGTCCCAACCTGTGGATTGGTAACGGTCCGCAAGCGAGCGGCGCCCACGCGGGCGTGACCACCCGCTTTGCCAGCGCGAAGTTGGACTTCCATCGATTCGGTCTCGAGCGTGGTCCAGATGAACCCTCCGCATCAGAGGTCTCCGCTGAACTCTCCCGGCAGGCCCGTGAGTACATGCTCGAGCATCCGGCCGCCAGCGCCGCCTTGCTGTGGAAGAAGTTCCGCATGTTCTGGAGCCCTGTGGAAATTGGCACCAGCGATCAATTTGAGTTCTTCAAGCGCTTCTCCGGTGTGCTGCGCTTGCCGACTCCGGGCATGGCTTTGCTGGCTCCTCTGGGCTTGCTCGGCTTCGTTCTGATGTTTGGTCGTTGGCGAAGCTTCTGGCCCTTGCAGTTGTTGCTCTTCACCCAGGTCGGCACATTCACCCTCTTCTTCGTGCTCGGGCGCTATCGATTGGCGAGCACTGCCTGCTTGATCGTCTTTGCGGTGGCGGCGATTGACTGGGGGATTCGCAAAGCCATTGCCCGAGATCGGGGTGCGCTGCTCAAGGCGGGCCTCGGCTTGATAGCGAGCACGCTTCTTGTGCACTGGCCGATTCCTGGCATGGGGTCCGAGCGCGGTTTCGCGAATCAACACTACCTGCTCGCGCGCAACGCAGAAAGACAAGGCCAGGACGCGCTTCCGTTCTACGTGCAAGCGTCGGAAGGCGAGTGGCGTGAGGGCGACTTTTCACTTCGGCAGCGGGCGGTGACACACTTGAAACTCGGAGACGCCCAGCTAAGAAGTCAGAGACCAAGCCGGGCGGTTGCGCAATTTCAGGCTGCGTTGGCCGTGTGTGAAGGGATGTCCCTCGAGTTTCGCTATCGGGCGCCCATGATGACGGACATCAACGAACGCTTGCGCAGCTTGCCACAGTCGTCATCGAAGCGTTCTGGGGATTGACGTCCCAATGGGATTCCGCTTGCCATTTGCCGGCATGGAGCGAGCCAAGTGCTGCGCGATCAGCAGGCTCTGGGGTAGGCTGAAGAGGTCGCCACACATGAATGTCTCCCAATCAGACTCCTCTGCTCGGGCCCCACGCTACGGGCCGCTGCTCCCATGAAGGTGCTCGTCACGGGAGCGACGGGGTACATCGGAGGCCGGCTCATTCCGCGTTTGCTGGAGCTAGGAATGGACGTCCGCGTCTTGGTGCGCGACGTGCAGCGTGTCGCCGGAAGGCCTTGGCGCGACCGCGTGGAAATCGTGACCGGCGACCTGACTGACATCGAGAGCTTGGAGGGCTGCACGGATGGTGTGGAGGTTGCCTACTACCTCGTCCATTCGATGAATGAAGGTCGCGACTTTGCGCTACGAGATCGGATCGCCGCCGAAAACTTTTGCCGAATCGCGGGGGAAGTTCGCCACACCATTTACATCGGTGGACTGGTGCCCAGGCGCAAGGGGCCTGGCATTCCAAGGGGGTCGGAACATCTCCGCAGTCGCGCAGAGACTGGCCGGATTCTGGCACGCAGCTTGCGCACAACGGAATTGCGAGCCGGGCCGATCATCGGTTCGGGATCGGCTTCCTTCGAGATGGTTCGCTACGCAACGGAACGCTTGCCGATCATGTTGGCGCCCAGTTGGGTGGCCAACACGGTGCATCCGGTCGCGATTCGCGACGTGCTGAGCTACTTGGTTCTAGCCTTGCAGCGCGGCCCGTCGGGGGTCGTAGAGATTGGCGCGGAACCGTTGACCTATCGCCAGATGATGTTGGACTACGCCAGCGCACGCAACTTGCGGCGGGTCATCTTGCCCTTGCCAACCCTCTTGCCCAGTTGGCTGGGTGCGGGATGGATCGGATTGATGACCCCCATTCCGGCCACACTGGCGCGTCCACTGGTGGGTGGTATGGCTGAATCTTTGCGTGCACGGCGTGGCAAGGCCCAGCGACTCTTTCCTGAAGTCAGTCCGGTGCGATACAAGGAAGCCGTTCAACTGGCACTGATTCGGATCGGTGTTGAGGACGTGGAGACCCGTTGGAGCGACGCGGGTGGCGCACCCAAGGCATACGCCTACTCGGACAAAGAAGGTGTTGTGCGCGAAGAACGAAGTGTGCTTGTTGCTGCCAGTCAGGAACAAGTCTTCCGCGTCTTTACGGGACTTGGCGGTGCACGCGGTTGGCTCACCTGGTGTTGGGCCTGGGCCATTCGAGGAGTGATCGACCGATCTCTTGGGGGACCTGGTCTGCGGCGCGGGAGGCGTCACCGAGACGAGATCTTGCACGGGGAGGCTCTCGATTTTTGGCGCGTAGAGGCTCTCGAAGCACCTCGCATCATGCGTTTGCGGGCGGAGGCTTTGTTACCAGGGGAGGCTTGGCTCGAATGGAAGACGGAAGCGGCGGAAGGGGGCACGCTGCTGACACAGGTCGCTGCGTTCGCGCCCCGCGGCTTGTACGGCTTGATCTACTGGTACGTTCTGTACCCCTTCCACCGACAGATTTTCAATGCGCTGGTGCGTGCAATCGCCGAGCGAGCAGAGAACCCGGTTCAAGAAGCCCCGCTCGTACCGGTGACGGTGCGGTTGCCGCGGCCCACGGCGCCACCCCGCGAACGATCAGGTGTTCTTGGTGGTATGCGTGACTATGTACTGCGCACGCCACCGATCGCCACTCGTATCGATTTCTCTTCGCTCTCGGAGCGTCAGGACTACAGCGATCGGGTCATGCGCCGCCTAGGCCGAGATGTCTCCAACTACTCGGTCTTGAACCTACACAAGATCGGGGTGGATGCGCCAGCGAGGTTCGTCTTTGATGCGCTCCTTAGCTGGGATCGTGATTCATCCTGTTGGCCCAATGAGTTGGTGACCATTGAGCGCGAAGGTCAGGGGCTCGGATTGCTTAAGTTATGGCTCTTTGGGAAAAGCTGGTTGAGGCATTGCTTCAGTAAGAAACCACTCTTTCAGCTGAAGCTCTTGCAAGTGCGTTTGGTCCCCAGTGCTCAGGATCCAGACGACGGCCGCTTCTTGCTGTTTCAGTGCGAGGGTGGTTATCCGATTGGCATCTTTGCTTACTACGTGCGGTCATCGATCAGTGATCGTCGAGAGCTGGATCAGACCCAGGTTTTTGTTGGAGCTGGGTTTGACTTCTATGGGAAGGAGCGTTGGCCGCTCTTTCACCCGGTCAATCGCGTTTGGGAGTCGATTCACGATCGCGTGACTCGCAACATGCTGAATCGCTTCAAGCAACTCTGTGAGTGGCAGTACGACCGCTCGCAATCAAATTCCTGACTCGCAGTCGCTGGTCGCCGTGCAGGAGGAGGTCCACTTTACCGGGACGATCCAGAGCGACAACAAGACGAGCATCCCAAAGCCCATGTAACACCAACGCAGGGTTTCGAGAGGGA
>JBLIMI010000515.1:0-3448 GCA_047638655.1 Minisyncoccia bacterium
TAGTCGCCACCGAAGATCAGCGACACATCCAACAGACTTGTCTTTTGCCAGCAGTAGAAGGAGTGCTGGGCGGAGAAGACTTCCTCGTTGTCGTTGTAGATCAGGAAGTTCAAGGTCGTATTGAATTGAGAGCCGCCAGAGAGCGAGAGCAAGATCAAGCTGGAGCGGAAGAAGGAGCCAAGACCATCCGCATGCGACTGACCCATGAAGCGCGGGATCAGAATCTGTGCGGGGGCCTGGGCATATTCGACGCCGTCCAGATCACGCAATCCATTGGAGTTGTGGTCGGTTGGCCCACTTTGGCCGATACCCGGGAAAGAGATCGCGTTGATCGAATACTCGACTGCGGACTCATTTCCATCGTTACCGGGTGTGAAGCCGCCACTGACCACCATCGCGTTGCCGATCAGCGTGTTGGAAACGATGGCTTCCCCAGTGACGGGGTCCTTCACGAAGACGTAGACAAATCCTCGTGCTTGCTCCGGGTTGTGAAACTCGGTCAGAAGGGTGAGGGTATCGTTCGGCGTCAGGCGTTCTGTCCGATTGAATTCCTGGCAACTGTCGCCGTCGATGTAGACGTACTCCACGTCGATCTCGGACAAGCCCGTGTGCGTGACGCTGAGAATGGTCACGGACGCGGTGACGTTGTCGAATTCGGGGAAAAGCAGCAGGCTGCCGGGTCGGCTGCGGTCGACTTCTTGACAGCCCATGGGGCCCTCATTGCGGTTGACGGTCAGGTCGAACAGGATCGGCGAAGTGCCGTCAGTCGCGCGCAGGAATTCGACTCGGGTTTGAAGGTAGCGCCCCATTTGAGCCGCTGCGGCGCCGTTGCTGATGCTAATCCAGGGAAGTTCTCCGAGGTCCGCGACGGTGTCTGCTGCACGCAGAGAAATAGCGATCAGAGAGTCACTGGGTTCGGAAGCATTCCAGCTTATGGAGTCCCAACTGGAGCCGGTCAAGCCTGCATCGGTGATGGCGTCCCAGTGACCTCGACTGGAGAGCGTGTTGAGCACTGCCTCGCCGGTCATGTCGCTCGGGTTGTAGGGAGCCGAACCGGGCCGCAAGGCCACGCGCATGTCCACTTGGTTGGTGGCGGGATCGATGCGCATCACATCGTCGCTGTCGAAATTGGCCACCCAAACGTTTCCTTGGCGGTCCGTGGCGACACCCCGCGGGCTGGCTCCGTTAAAGCCACCGAAATTGAGCGGCACCTTAGCGATCAGGGCTCCGTTCGGATCGAGTCGCCAAACCTCGCCTGTGCCGGAGGAAGCCACCCAAATCGAACCATCGCCGGGACGGATGGCGATGCCGTGCAGTTGGATGGTCTGGTTGAGCAGGATGTTGTTGAGCACCGTGCCGTCGGGTGCGACGCGAACGATGCGTCGACCGCCGGTGGTCCAGAGATCGCCAGTGGGGCTGACCGCGATGCCTCGAACATTGGGCTGAACCGTGATGCACTCGGCCGGGTTGACACCGTCATAGCGCAGCAGGCTGCCCTCGAAGACCGAGGTGGACCACAGCACGCCGCGATCGTCCACCACCCCGGCGTAGCCACCACATCCGGGCAGAGGGGTGACGCCGAGGTTGGTCAAGATCTCGCCCGTTTGCCCGTCGAGCAAGTCGAGAGAGGAGGGGGAATTGGGATAGCCACCGGCCCAAATGTCGTTGTTGGCGTTCACCGAAAGATGGCGAACACGGCGTGGTCCCGTGCGCTGGAAGATCAAGATGCACTCGTCCATGGCATCTTGCACGCGAGCGTCGGTTCCGCCATTGCCATCCGTGATGTGGGGCCAGGGCAGCACGTCGCCGAGGCCGAGGGACGTACGGATCAGGCCATCCTGATCACGATCGACGCAAGTGTTGTACAGGTACGGCGGAGCGAGGTAGCCGCCAGTGGGATTCGGCGTCCCATCCGCGTCCACGCGCGTGCCCCCGAGAATGGATCCGATCTTGGCGACAGAACCGAAGTCGTCCGCGCCAAGTCCTTGCTCCAGGCGATTTCCAACCCACGTGTTGCCGGCGAGGTCCACGGTCGCCCGCGAGGGGTCGCGGTCGTAGTCCTCTCCTTGAGCGAAGGGTGCAGTGCTGTACTCCCCGAGGACGGCACCGGTGGTGGTGTCGATGCGGACGACGGTGCCCGTTCCTCCACAGGCGACGCTCAGGATGGAGGTCCCGGCAGCCGAGGTTCCCAGCTGCAGCTGATTGGAGTTGGGCACGTCGTGATTGACGTTCACCATGACTCCGGAATCAAAGTCTCCGTCGCTTGTGTAGGTGTCCGTTTGGGCCGAAGCGAAGCCGGACAGGAATAGGAGGGAGGCGGCGCAGGGTAGCGCCCCATAACTTTGCCTTGAAAGCATGTTCATCGGTGATTCTCTTGAGTGCTCGCGAAGAGCAGCGGTGCTTGCGGTGACGCCCTGCAGAATACATCCACGGAAGAGCCTGAATCAGCGCCCTGAAAGCGAACTTGCGGTGGTTCGATTCACAAGGCTCTGTCGCGTGCCTTCACGGTGAATGGCTCGCGTCAGAACTGTTCTCAATCTCCTTCGATATGGCCCCGGTTGATTCGTTGCTTGTGCCCGGGGCAGTGGCCTTTCCTTCATGCAGCGCAGTGTCTAGGCCCCAATGTCACGGGGCCCGCACCCTCAGTCAAGAAGTCGCGCAGATTGATATGGGGGCTTGCTTTCGGCTCTTCGCGGAGCGACAGGTTTGAGTTCGGAGAAGGCGACGGCCGAGAAAAGAACACCTTGCTCCTTTGATGCCTGGAGGCCGTTTTTTCCCCGGATTTAGGGCGGATCGAGGGAACGTCCGGACGATAACCCTCGTCAGAGTTAGCGGTGCCTGAATTCAATTAGGGCATCGATCTATGCGCCCGGAACCTTCCGGGCGGCACGCCGTTGGGATTGCCCTCGCCAGCGCCGTGCCCATCAATCCAGCCTCGCGTGCCCTTGGGTTCGCCGGGGTTGATCGCTTGGGGGCTGATCCCTGGATGCCCCCATGCGTTTTCAGCTCTACTCGGGTCTCTTGACCCTTCTGGTAACGACCCTCTCTCCGCAAAGTGCGCTCTCGATTTCCGAATCGAATGAAGCTGATGCGAGCATTCACCCGCTGACGGCGATGGCAGAATGGCAGGCAATCCACGGCCACAACTGGCGCGCAGAGAGCCGGGCTGGTGGCTATGTCGAGATGCTGTGGGGTGGAATGGCGGAGTCTGAATTCGTCCCGCTGACGGATCAGGATCGATTCAACGCGGCCTCCGCATTCATCGAGGCAGCCCAGGGCATTCACGGTGTGGAGCCCAAGAGTTTGCAACCCATGCGCGTGGACTTCATTCCCTTGGGACAAATTGGGAGCACCGACAAGTGGAACGCAAAGTTCGTGCAGGCCATCGACGGTGTTCGTGTCACAGATGCCTATGTGAATGTGCTGCTCGATGATTCTGGCAATTTGC
>JBLIMI010000516.1:0-3448 GCA_047638655.1 Minisyncoccia bacterium
CATCCGCGCGTGGCGACGGGACTGGTCGTGTTTGTGTTGCTGCTTTCATCCGTCACCGTGCGCGCCTTCTTCATGGCTGGAGCGAAGGTTCAGGAAGGGCGTGAGGTCTTGAACCGAGTCGTGGATGATGCGAGCGAGTTGGAGCTGCGGCGGTCCGAGCTGGCGAGCTTGCTGGAAGCGAAACGGCAGGGCGCTGAATTCGACCTGGGGCGCATCGGGGGGCTGAGGGATCAGTTCCAGGCACGGCGCCAGCAACTTGAGTCGGACATGGACCTGACGGAGTCCACTCTGAGGCGGAGCTTTGACCACATCGGGGGATACAGCCGTGCGCGCCGGGCCATCGCTGAGCTCTACGCGCAACGAATTCACTTGGCTATGGCGGAGTCCAGTGATGTCGTGATGGGCAGCGAGTTCGCCAGGTTGGAAAGAGGATTGGTGGAGTTTGACGACGACGGTACGCACGCGGCCATGCTCTTGACCACAGGTTGGGCGCGCTTGAATTGCGTGCAACCGGGGGCCACCGTTCATGTTTGGGCGGATGGTGAACCCGAAGGTGTGCGTCAAGAGAATCCGCTTCCGTTTCTCTTCGAGGGACAGGAAGAGGGCAGCTACTTCGCACGCTTCCAAGCCCCCGGCTTTGCAGATGTGCTGTTGCACTTCTTGATCCGCAGGGATGCGGTGTACGACGCGGGAGAGAGCATGCCTCCCCGCGAACGGGAAGTGGAGTTGTTCCGGAAACAGGAGGTGCCGAACGGCTGGGTAGTGATCCCTGGAGGCTACGGCCTCTACGGAGAGGATCCGACCCGCTGGAAATGGGTGGGTACGACGATCATGAAGGAGTTGGAGGTGACTCTTGGGGAGTGGATCGAGTGGCTGAACAAGCTCCTGGAGCCGTCATCGGAGAGCTGGCATGTCTTGGCCCGCGCCATGACGGTTGGTGGACAAGGGGCCCACTTGCCGCGTTATGGAGATGGCAGCGGGAACTTGATGATTGAGCTAGACGAAGCGAGTGGGCGATGGGTGCCCAGGGGGTCCTCTCCCCACGTCTTGCAAGAGCCCGTCTGTGGATTGACCATCTACGACATGAAGGACTACGTGCGTTGCGCCGTTCTGGCCGGTGAGTCGGTTCCGGAAGGCTGGTACGTGGACATGCCGAGTGTGCACGAGTGGCGGCGCGCTGCACGTGGCGCGGATGGCCGCCGTTTCGTGTGGGGCGACAAGTTCGATGCGGCGAAGCTGGCAGGTGCAAACACCATGGGCTTGTTGGATCCCGTGCAGACCCGCTTTCATCAACTTGCGGTGGGCGCCGTGGCGGCGGACACCTCGCCTTTCGGCGTGCGGGACATGTCGGGTTCCAAGATCGAAGCGACGAACCACACCTTTGGTCGAGTTCGTGGAGAGTGGGCTTTCTGCGGTGGATCCTCCAAGAGCTATCGTCCCGAAGATGTGTCTGTGATGCAGGTCACAGGCAAGCCGAGTCGGCCCTACTGGGATGCGGGGTTGCGGCTCGTCATGCGACGCTTGGATCCGGTCTTTGTGGAGGACTTCATGCAAGGCACGACGTTCTCGGATGACTTTGAACGAAGCTCTGGGGACTCGGTCGGGAATGGATGGTGGGAGGGCACGCACTATCCCCACGGGATTGATGGAGATCCCAATGCCTTTGAGCTGTGCCGCATTCAGAACGGAGAACTCTTGGTCACGGGCCGTGCGGGAAACAGTTCGCAACCGTCGCTTGCCATTCACCGACTTCCCGGTCCGTCCAGCGCATTCGAGCTAGAACTGGTGATGGGCGTGCAGTGGCAATCCGATTGCGCCCGCACGCCAGGCTTCGGCCTGATGGAAGAGCCAGGTGCCACGGGCAGTACCTCATGCAAAATAGGCTTCAACTCGGATGGATGTGCACGACTTCAGTTCGCGGAAGATGGCGTCGTGCTGGCCGACATGATCTCCAAGCCGATCGCGATCGAGGGGGACTTGCACCTGGGCCTGCACTACGCCGACCGCGTGCTGAGGATTGAAGTGCGCAACCAGGCCGGAGGTCCCACAGAGGAAATCGTGTTCACTCTGGATAAAGAACCCCGGCCCATGGGATTTCTCGTGATCGAGGGGACGAACCTCTGCGCCACGACTACACGCGTGAAGCAGTTGGAGTACCGGCGCCTGCGCTGAGCACGCGCGTTTCGCGAGGCTGGGCGTCCTACTCGTCCACGTCTTTGAGCGGAAATGCCTCCGACGGGATGTGCTCGCGTTCCAACAGGCTTAGTAACTGATCTCTCACTTCGGGATGGGCCGCCGCCACGTCATGGGACTCGGACGGGTCGGCCACCAGATCGAAGAGTTGCAGAGTCATGTCCCCTTTGCGCAGCTTGGCTCGCACGCCTTTCCAGGGGCCCATGCGGATGGCCTGCTGGCCGGCGTACTCAAAGTACAGGACTTCGTGTTGTTGCTGGGCCGCTTCGCCCAGCAGGGTGGGAAGCATAGAGAGGCCATCGGTGTCTTCCTGAGCGTCTCCTCCGGCCAACTCGACAAGCGTCGGCAAGACATCCTGGAAGGCACTGATGTGATCGGAGCTGGAACCGGGCGCAACGCGATCTGGCCAACTCACGATGAACGGCACTCGCAAGCCTCCTTCATAGACGCTGCACTTGAGCCCGCGCAGGCCTGCGGCGCTGTCGAAGAAGGTGGAGTCGGTGCCTCCATTGAAGGTCGGCCCATTGTCGCTGGAGAACATCACGATCGTGTTGTCCGTCAGACCGAGTTCGTCGAGCCTCGCGAGCAAGCGACCAATGTTGCGGTCGAAGCGCGAGACCATGGCAGCGTAGGCGGCCCGTGGGCTCGGGTGGGGTAGGTAACCCTTGTTGCCGAGGTAGGGCTGGTCACCAAATTGGTCCACGTAAGGTGCGAGGTCTTCCTCGGGAACCTGAAGCGCGGCGTGGGGGACCGGCGTGGCGTAGTACAGGAAGAAAGGTTGCTCGTTGGTGTTGGAGAGGAAATCAAGGGCGCCGGCGATCATGGGATCGGTGGCGTACGTCTCTCCTGCAAAGCGTTTGTGGTACTCCTCGTTACTGGCGAGCGGTGCCTCGATCTTCTGATGGGAGGCAAACCACGGGTTGCCGTTGAGCGCTAGCCGTTCGTTGTCGTGCCAGAGGTGGGTGGGGTAGTAATTGTGAGCTTGGCGCTGACAGAGCGAACCGAGAAAGGTGTCAAAGCCTTGTTGTAGCGGATGTCCGCTGGTCCCGGGGCCTCCGTTGCCCCACTTGCCAAAAGCGCCCGTGCGGTAACCGAGGTCGCGCAATAGCGTGGCGATGGTTTTTGTGCCGGCGGGAAGGGGGTACTGGCCCTCGGGCTCATCTTTTCCCCAGCCGCCATTCTCCCAATTGTTGCGCACAATGGCGTGGCCGGTGTGCTTGCCCGTTAGCAAGACGCAGCGCGAAGGCGCGCAAAC
>JBLIMI010000517.1:0-3440 GCA_047638655.1 Minisyncoccia bacterium
TTCCTTCCGCTGCTTCCTCTGTGAACATTCAGACCTTTGCTTGGGAAGCGGACGGATACAAGCGACACTCCAGAGACCGCGCCGTGGCAGCCCGCAATGCCAGCGCATGGAGTCGTAAGACACAGAGACGTCTGAGCGCTGACCAAAGGGCAAGTGCGGAAGAGCAGCAGCAAGTCCGGCTCTGCAACGAGTACCGGCTCATGTTCGGTAGCCCTGCTCTAGCCTGGAACGTGAGTTTGCAACAGGCAGCGGGCTGGCATTCGGACTACATGCAGCTAACGGGTGACTTTGGTCACCAAGAGCAAGGCCGGGCTGGGCGCCACTCCATCAGCGAGCGCGGGCGGTTGGCCGGGTACTCGGAGGAGGTCACGGAGAACTGCGGCCAATCAGGCTCTTCTCCCGAAGGCGCGCACCTAGGCTGGACGCAATCTAGCGAACACCACCGCAATCTCTTGCGGGCAGAATTCACAGAATTGGGTTCCGCGAACAGCGGATCCTACTGGACTCAAAACTTCGGCAACGACAAGGCTTTCGATAACGAACTCGAATCATGGCAAGACTGATCCTCGACGAAAACGGCAAGCACCGTGCTTTCAAGCTGAACCAAGGGCATCTCAAGATCGGGAGCGGTGAGGGCTGTGCCCTGCGCCTGACTTCGGACAACGTGGCGGAGATCCATGCGGAACTCAGGATCGAAGACGGGGTCGTCACTTTGATTCCGAAACCCGGGGTGATGCCTCCCGTGCTCCTGGGGCAACCGGTGAAGCAAGCCACCCGTTTGGCAGCCAATGCAGAGTTTCGAGTGGGCGACGCAATCCTGCGCATCGAATCCGAGGGGGCAGCGGCCCCTGCTGTGGCTGCGCGAGCTCCCCAGCGCGGTGCTGAACCGAAGCCTGCTGCGAATCGCAGCCGATCCTCGGTGACGCGGCAACGTCGCACCACCTCCAAGGGCATTCCCACGCCTGTGATCCTCCTGGTCATTGCCGTACTCGCGGGAGCGGGCTACATGGTGGCCAAGACCATGTTCAGCGGAGGGGGAGAAGCTCACTTCGATCCGACCGAGCGTTATCGCGAAGCCGTACTCGCTTTTGACGAGGGCGCCAAGAAGCGAGCGTCAGATGAGTTGGACAAGGTCAACCTGAAGGAAGCGAGTGCAGACCTGAAGGAAGCCGTAGCGGCGCTTCGCAAGAAGATCGCCGTCTCGGACGCCGCCGGCGAAGTCGCCCAGCGCAACATGAAAGGCACCGAATGGCTCGACTCGAACATCAAGAAGTACGTGGAGACGTACCTCTCGGGTGATCGTGCGAACCGTGCCCGGGCGCGCTTGTTCGTCAAGCGCTGTGACGATTTCAAGCGCAATTACCCCCAGCACCATGAGCTTGGCTGGATCGAGCGTTATCGCAGCCGCTTCACCAAGTTGGCGGAGATGAGCACTCCTGATGAATACGATGACGTAGCCTGGGAAGTCAAGCGCCTGACGGCGGCCAAGCCCAGGGACTACGAGCTCGTGTTTCGCTTGATCGACAAGCTCGTCGATCGCGGCGCTGGGGGAGCCTCCCAGGCGGAGGAATTACGAGCGGCACAGGTGACAGAGCGCGCGGCATACTTTCTGGATCGTATGCAGCAGGCTCGTTATCACTGGGAAAAGGAAGAGTACGGCTCAGCGATCGAGTGGCTGGCACAAGTCATCGTTCAGATTGGAGATTCCCAGATGGAAGGGGACGCCGTGGACTACTTCTTGAAGATGCAGACCAAGGAGGGTGAGCCTCTGGCAAGCCGCTATCTCGACAGCTACAAGAAGAACCGCCCGGAGTTCTTCGACAAACTGACCACGAATCAGCGTCTGAAGTCGGCGGCCCAGAGCGCGGGGTTGCTCTAGGCGGAACGCTTCATGAACACGTACGACGGACTGCTAAGGGAGCGGCGCTCGCTGCCTGCAGATCAAACGAGAGCGCAGGTGTGCAGCTCGCCGAGTTCTTGCTGAAACGCTTGGTAGCGCCCGATTTCGAGGCTCTTCTCTCGTGCCCGCACTCCCATCTGGGTGGCGGCTGTGCGATTTTCGAGCAGCACCGAAATGGCCTCCGCGAGCTTCTCGGGGTCGTTGCGCTCCACGAGCAAACCGCTTTGACGGTCATCCACCCAGCCGAAGGTGCTGCTAATGGCTGAGAAGATGGAGGGGATGCCCAAGCCATGGGCTTGGGCAGCAGACCATCCTGGATTGCCGCTGCGCACACAGGAAACGTGCAAGTCGGTTTGCGCGAAGGCCGTGGCAAGATCGGGCAACACCGGGCACGAGATCGTGACCACTTCTGAGAGGTGCAACTCCCTCACTTGGCGGCGCAGTGCTTGCTCCTCAGGACCGGCTCCAAGCACCAATACATTCACCGCCCGCTGAGCGCTATCGAGCAAGCGCGCGGCGTCGATCAACACATCCACTCCGTGGTCGCGGTCCAAGGTGCCAATCTTCAAGATCACCGGTCGCTGATCATCGATCGAAGGGCGCGGAACCCAGTCTCGATCTAGGCAGGGTCCGTGTTCTATGACCTTTAAGGAGGCTCGCGGGGCCTGCCCCACATTGACGGCTTTCTCGATGAATGTTGGGCAGGGCACGAGGGTGGCTCGCAACCAGTTCAAGTCGAGACGCAAGCGATCTTCGGGAACGTTGGCGAGTTCCAGGATGTATGGAATCTCGAGGGCCGCAGAGACCTTGGCTGCCAGGGGGGCCAGCCTGCCGTCAGTGACGTGCAGCAAATCGGGATGCAACTCAGAGATCTGATGACGTGCGCGCCCCATGGCAAAGACACCGAGCAGAGGGTCCGTGGGAAGTTCTCCAACAAAACATTGGGCTCCAGTGCGCAACATGGCCGTGGTGCGGCTGCCTTTGTCCGACACCACACTGACCTCATGTCCGGCCGCCAGGGCCGCTCGCACAGTCGCGATCAGTCGCGCCGTACCGTCGGTGAAGTCGAGTTGGGGGTGGAGGAAGGTGATGCGCATGGGAGTACAGTACGGTACTGCATGTTCGCAGGGCAGCCTCCTTATCTTCCCGCCAGAGGCACGCCATCGAGTTCCCCGGGGCCCGTGCGCCAGCGGTGCTGGTGCCAGGCCCATTGTTCGGGAGTTTCGCGGATCCAGCCTTCGAAGACCTGGTTGACCCGGGTCATGAGCACGCTGTTCGCCTCTTTCTTGGGAAGGTGGGCGGGGAAGTGGATCGGCTCTTCCACTTGCAAGAGGTAGCGTGGTGCGCCTTCATAGGGGAGGACGCAGCGCACGGGGATCAAGGGCAGCTTGCGCGCCCGGGCGAGGGCGGCCGGGGCGGTCATGGTGAGGGCGGGCTTGCCAAAGAATGGCAAGTGTTCACCGGCCAGACGCTTGACCTCGAGATCGCAGAGCAAACCCAGCAACTGGCCTTTCTGCAACACGCGCAGGAGTGCCCGAGG
>JBLIMI010000518.1:0-3440 GCA_047638655.1 Minisyncoccia bacterium
GAGGCCCTAGATTCTTTTCCTGATCCTTCAGGATGCGCGCAAACATAACGGCGGCACGGCCGGGATCTCCGCCTCTCGCCAAAGCCACCCCCAGGTTCATCCTGGCTCGCATCAAGTCGAGCTTGTCCGCTGACTCGGCTTGCTCAAGCCTGGTAACCGCTGACTCCAGAAGAGTTCGCGCCTCCGCAATTTCTCCCAACTCGATCAGCGTGGCTGCAACATTCAAGCGCACCTTTTGCACGTCAGGGTGATCATCGGGGTACACCCGTAGCACGTACTCGAGGTTCTCCTTGTTGAGACTCAAGGACGTGTCTAGATCGCCGAGATAGACACACGTGGCCGACAGATTCACCCGGGCCCGCATGATCTGAGGGTCGTCTTTGTCGAGATTTTGCTTCCTAAATTCAAGCACCGCCTCAAAGGCACTCCTGGCCAGGCTGTAGTCCGCGAGTTTGAGGGCCACATTTCCAAGGTGCCAACGTGCTTGCGTGATGCTGGGGTCCGTCGAAGCGTCCTGGGACGAGGCGAGAACCTCATAGGCATACTGCAGGCTCTCACGTGCTTCGCCGGCCGCTCCGCGCCCGCCCTGTGCAACGGCCTCGCGCATCAAGGCTTCCGCCTCCTCGATCGCCAACTCAGTCTCGCTGGGCTCCTGTTGGCTGTCCTGATAGACAGGCCAATGGCTCGCTGGATCAGCCGCTGTCGACACCAGGAACAGCGCGAGTATCAGTGAGGTCATCATTTGTTGTACTCCGCCAAAGTCGCGCCCGTTCAATGGGTTGGCACAGGGCTCAAGGCTCCAGGCGACTCAATCCAGGATGATCGGGAGCGACACGAGACGCTCTGAAGAGAGCTTTTGGATTCATGTTGCTAGCTCGGCCAGCCCCCTTATCAGCAGGCGCAGTTGAGTCGGCACCAGGATCTGGTTTTGGTTGATCTTGCTCGCCAAATTCGTTCGCGTACTCCCAGACCGTGTCGCCGATAGAGTTCACTTCGAAGACGAGGCCATGCTCTCCAGAACAGATCAGGGTGTTGCCATTCGGTTGACGCTCGGCACCGGAGATGAAGCTCGAGTAAAAGCTCTCCGGTTCGGAAGCCTTGAACTCCCAGGTCGCTAGCGCCGGGCCAAAAGGCTCACCGCCCAACATCTCGTAGTGCCCGTCTGCCGTTCGCGGTAGCGCGATCTCAACCACCGACGAGTACTCGCCGCCGGGCCGATCAGAACCATTATTGAATACGGTCAAGTGTCCGGCGCCGGGCATGCCCTCGGGAATCCAGCGCGCGTCGTGCTGCTTGAACAACTGCTGGTGATCAACAGTGCCGCGGCCGTAGTTCAGCGGATTGCCCCAGCGATAGAGCAAGTCACCGCCTCTCCCAGATCTTCCACCGGTGTGTCCTGCCGCCTCTTCGCTGGTAGTGGAGTGATCGATGACCCACAGCTCACTGAAAGTCCGAACACTGAGCACGATTTGGTCTAGCTGGGGATTGTAGTCGATGCCATTCGTGTGGCAGAAGTCCTCTCCCTTGCTCCCGCGACGGGGCTTGCCTTTCTTCTCCGGTGCCTCCTTCTCGTCCGCAACGGCATCCGTGAAAAGCAACTCGGGAGTCTCCTCGGGCTCTTCATCGCCCGCGTACCCCAGGGCTGTCATGCGCGCCAATTCTGCCGCTTGCTCCTCTTCGCTCTTTTGCTGTCGGTGGCGGTGCGCGTTGAGATCGATCAGTTCTGGATGGTCGGCGACGATTCCGTAGTTGTCGCTCTCCGCATCAAATTCCTGCACCAGGTGATCCCATACGTTCCAAGTCCAAACCACTTCGCCACCGTCAGCGCCCAACGGACGGATCTCGAGCACGGAGTCAGGCCAAAGAGAATCTCCCTGCAAAAGCGCGGGGTCCATGCCCGCAGCGAGCACCTGCTCCTTTGTCTTCGCGCTCCAAGAAAGGAGCAAGACATTCCCGTTGGGAAGAGGAGCGATGTCGTGGTGATGGAGGTGTTGATCGTCTGACCACAAGAAGTCCCACTCCAGTTCTCCGTCCCAGCTAAAACGCTGGATACGGCCACCTTCCCCGCCACCATGAAACACCGGGTTGTCCCCCAAGCGAGCACAGCGCAAGAGGTCTCCATCATCCATGAGGTAAACCGAGTTCCCAGGGGGAAGATCCAGGTCCCAACGGTGAGCGATTTCACCTTGCGCATCGAGCAGGTACGTCGATTGATCCTTCAGGGGCGAGATCAAGAGCAACCCAGGCGCAGGAGCCGAGGCTGGCGCAGCGGCGTAGCTTTCGGGAGCGGAGTCACCGCCGCATGCAACGAAGAAGAGAATAGCGGTTGCAGACGCGGCGCATGCAATCTTGTGTGAGGCTCCCATTAGCGGTCGGACTCCTTTTCAACCACCTGACGCAGGACAGCAAAGTCTCCACCGTTCCAGGCCTGGCAGAAGAGCGTAACAACGCCATCATCCACGGTCGGGAACACGTTGTGCAGGTGGACAAACTTGTTCAAGCCCAATTCATCACGGGGCTTAATCGTCGAGATCACCTTGAGTGACTCCATGTCCACGATGTAAATCGCTGCACCCTTGTCCCCCTTCGCCCCGTTCTCATCGGAGACATTGAGCGAACAGGCCACTCCGTACAGCCTGCCTGCGAGAAGGAAGAATTCGAAGTCACAGGGCTTGGACCCAGCGGGGAGCGGAAACATCTGCACGAACGATGTGTCCGCCTTGTACTCATGGATCCGTGCGAAGTAGCGGCCCGCAATGTAGATCAACCCTTTGTGAATAGTGATGCCATGGTTCGTGCCAAACTTGCCGGGCTCTGCCTTGTCCGACCGACCGCCGAAGATCGTCCCCGTCCACTCTCCTTGGTCGAGGTCATAGGACATCACAAACTTGGAGGCGTAACCGTCTGTGACCCATAGCTTGCCGTCCAGGTAAGCCGTGTCGGTGGGCGCGTAGCCAGCACCTTCCGAGTAGGGTTGCATGATCGGGCGCCCAATGGTCCGTAGCAATTGGCCGCTAAGATCGGTGACGAAGACACTCGATCCCCCGTTCGCTGGCCAGGCGATCATGGGCTTGTCCTTGTGCACAAAGAAGGTCGCGTTGTGCATGTTGAACTTCAACATCTCAGGGTCGGTCTTGACGAGCTCCACTCGGGTGCGATCCCTGGCGACCCTCAGAATCCCCGCTCCTTGCAGGAACCAGTAGACCTCGCCTTGTCCCTCGCGGTAGTCGTATGCAAATCCGCCGTGGGCACAATCGAGGATGGCTCGTTTGTTTCCATCAAAAGCATTCGCTTCGAAGACTTTCTTGGGGAGAGCCTCAGAGGTGACCTGCACCTCGAATGCCAAGGACCCGTTGCCGCTGGCTGGCTCTATCGAACCCTCAGAACCCTCCTGGTTTTGTGGAAGGCTGAGCACCTCAGCGATGGTCATTAACTCTTGC
>JBLIMI010000519.1:0-3438 GCA_047638655.1 Minisyncoccia bacterium
TCGCCAACATCGTCCTGGCCGATGAACTCAATCGGACATCGCCGCGAACCCAGTCCGCTCTGCTCGAGTGCATGAACGAGGCCAAGGTCTCGACCGACGGCATCAGCCGCGACCTGCCCCGACCATTCCTGGTCATCGCCACACAAAACCCGATCGACTTCGAGGGTACGTTCCCTCTGCCGGAATCCCAACTCGACCGCTTCTTGCTCTGCTTGCGACTCGGCTACCCCGCACGGGATGTGGAGCGACAGTTGCTAGAGAAACGCCGGCATGCAAACCCCCTTGACTCGCTGCAAGCGGTCATCGATCTTGAAAGCGTGCAGCGTGGCATCGAAGCCACGCGGAAGATCCAGGTCTCGGATTCGCTGTATGAATACTCGCTCGACGTCCTCGCTGGTACGCGCAACCCCGCCCAGTTCCTGCTCGGTGCAAGCCCACGCGCCGGCCTCGCCTGGGTGCGGGCAGCCCAAGCCATGGCCTTCCTCGATGGACGCGAGTACTGCACGCCAGATGACCTCAAGCAACTGGCCCTGCCGTGCCTTGGTCATCGGGTGGTTGCCTTGCACGCGCACGCTCAGCTTGGCTCTCGCAGCCCAGGAGAACTCGCTCTCGCGGAATTGCTGGACAACCTCCCGGCTCCCGATTGATGCCAACTAGCTCGAGTCAGTCGAGTGCTATGAAGCTCACCCGCTGGGGTCGTGCGGCGGCCACAATTTTCTTGTTGGTGTGCCTGCTTTGTTGGGCAGCGGGCGGAGTAGCTTTGCTCTTCAGTGCTTTTGGAATTGCGGTGTGGTGCCTCGCGGCCTGGCAGGCGCAACGTCAAACGCGGGGAATCGAACTGAGAGTCCTGCCGGGCCCACCCCATTGGACTGGAGATGCATTCGAGTTCGAACTCGAACTTCGCAGTGTCGGGCGCTCCCGAGGGCCTCGTCGACACCTGGTGATAACGCGTACTCAAATCCACGGACGTAAAGGTCTCGAGCGCCCCATTGGGTCTATCGAACAGTGGAGCGCAGTGGGTCCTAAAGTCATTCGCTGCTCGCACCGACACCTCAGCCGAGGCCGGGAAGTCGAACTCGCACTCACCCTGGATTCGAGCTACCCCTTCGGACTCTTGCGCTCCCAACGCAAGTTCTTGTTAGCGGTGGACATGCTGGGCTGGCCACGATTGGGCTCTTGGCGTTCGGACATCGCCACCGCCCGTCAGCGCCATGAGGGGCAAGATCGTCAGACCAGGAACGATGGACAAGATGAGTTCCGCCAACTCTCTCCCTGGCGACCTGGCATGAGCACTCGCCACATGCACTGGAAGCTCTCCGAGCGGCGCGGCATGTGGCTCGTTCAAGAACTGGAAGACCAAGCGAGTGGACCGCTGGAGATCGAATTCATCAATGGCTTAGCGGGCCGTGCTGAAGGAACACAGTCAAAGCGGTCCTTCGAGACCGCGGTCAGCTTGACCGCGACCCTGGTGGATCACCATCTGCGCAGGGGCGTGCCCGTGACCTTACGATTGAGCGAATACCCCGAGCATGTGTACATTTTCCGGGGTCGACCAGGCCGCATGGATTCGTTGCAATTGCTCTCAGAAGTGAAAGCCAGGCCCTTGGCAAAGGAACTCCTGCAGGAGGAAGTGAACGCAGCGGGGACGCGGGCAGCGCACCTAATTGTCGTGGTAGGCGGTCGAGGCATTCACTTGCCAGGGAACGGTCACCCGCGCTCGCCACGTGTGCTCGACGTCGATGCGCCGGACATGGATCAAGTGTTTCAACGGGCGCGAGAGCTGGAACCAAAATCTAGCGCGGCGCAACGAGGCTCAGCGGGATGAAATTGAGTCCCGCGATGCCCAAGCTTCCGTCCGCTCCGGAGCCCGCCACAGAGCGCATGTTGCTGCTCTGCATGTGGCTCTGCGTTGGCTGCTCTGCACTCACGCGAGCCTCTTTGCCTGGCTCCGAGCGTTGGCTTCAACTCTCGCAACTGGCCGTCACTCTCCTGCTTCCGGGCCTGATTCGTTTCCTTGCGCGCCGCTTCACCGTCATTGGTGAGTGGAATTCGAAACTCCCCATGCTGGGTCCTGTCCTGCAAGTCAGCCTCCTGGCCTGGATACCCGCCAGTGGACTGGCCGACCGCGTGATGCTCATCTGCGCTTGGCTCGCCGTCCAATTTGGATTGCGTCGCCGTTCGCCAGCGGCGGGACTCCTGCTGGTGGTGCTGACCCCCATCACAGCCCTGGCCGCGATGGCGGGAAGCCCGGGACCTAGTTGGCTGGTGCTCTTTCCCATTTGCGTGGGAGCGGCGGTTTTGGCTTTGCTGATGGTCTCCGAACAACATCACCGCGTGCGGGTACGGCGTCGTAACGCTGGGCAGCGGGATGACTCTAGCGCGCCAGACGACCGGGCCCTGAAACACCTGCCTGGGCAATGGGGACCCGGGCTGAAGCTCTGGATCTCCATGCTGGCTGGCACTGCCGTCGCCTATCCATTGCTGGTGGCCCTGCCTCGGCCCTCCTTCAATCCGTCCTCCCCTAGCCTCTACTCCGGCTCCGGGCAGAACAACGACTCAGTAGAGTCCAGTGCAAATCTAGCTGGCAATGGAACCTTTCCCGGCTCCATTCGACCCGGGGGTTCACTTGGCGGGGATGGAACGGCACTGAGTTATGAAACGTTGATGACCATTCAGGCAATGAGCCTGGCCTCCGGTGGCGTCGCCGGTGACGTGGGGCCTATCTATCTCGGCGCCCTGCGTCTTGATCGCTTCACCCAAACCGCCCTGCGATCGAAGACCAAACCCAGCTACGAAGCCTTGGAGGACAACCACGACGGAACACAAGACGGTTGGATTTCATTGGGGGCAGCGGACCGCACGCCCATCCACGAACTGTCCATTCGTCACAACATCCTGCAGGTCGCCGGCAGCGGCGAGGCGGTGCTGTTTATCCCGCAAGCCACCCTCGCCATCGACTTGCTCGCCGTGCGTCACGATCCAGACGTCTTGACCGCGTTGCCTGTGCGATCGCGCTTGGGCGAGGTCTCTTTCAGAGCTCGGGTGGGAGCATCCACTCTCGAATTGCCCTCTGCTGTCCCCCTCGAAGCGCATCACTCAGACCCTCGCTTCTTGCAGCTTCCAACTCGCGATCAAGACCTCGTGGAAGTGGAGAACCTTGCCCAACGTTGGAGAGGCAACTCGAATGGGGATAGAGAAACCGTCGCCGCCATCGTCGATCGCCTACGAACAGAGTTCACCTACAGCACCAAGACGCGTGACGTTCCAGGCACCCGCGGCATCGTGAATTTCCTGCGGCGCAAGCGCGGACACTGCACGTCCTTCGCGGCCTCCGCCGTCTTGTTACTGCGCACGTTGGGCATCCCCGCGCGGGTGGTCACTGGATTCCTTGCGGATGAGTACGACCCAGCACAAGGGCTCTACCTCGTCTCCCGCAGC
>JBLIMI010000520.1:0-3437 GCA_047638655.1 Minisyncoccia bacterium
TTCCCTGGCCCACGACGAACGCTTGATCGCTGCTAGCGTGGAAGATCGTGAAGGGATTCCCGATGCCATCAAAGCCTTCCTCGGAGGCGGAGTCTGATGGTGCGCACGGAACCCCTGCCCGCTGACCTGCGAAAGCTCAACGGTGAGATCGAACGCATCGCGCAGGATGCTGGTCTCGATTTCTTCCCGGTCATCTTCGAGTTGCTAGACGCGCGCGATGTGAATGCTTTGGCGGCCTACACGGGCTTTCCCGTGCGCTATCCATCCTGGCGCTTTGGCATGGAGTTCGAGCGCCTCGAAAAAGGCTACTCCTGGGGACTCTCCAAGATCTACGAGTTGGTGATCAACAACGATCCCACCTACGCCTACCTGGTGCGTTCCAATTCACCCATGGAGCAGAAGTTGGTCATGGCCCATGTCTTTGGCCACGCGGACTTCTTCAAACACAACCATTGGTTCCAGCCCACCGAGCGCCACATGGTGGACGTGATGGCGGCCAATGGAACGCGTGTGCGGCGTTACATCGACATCTACGGCCAGGACAAAGTGGAATCCTTCTTGGATCAGGCCCTGGCCCTCGACACGCTGATCGACCCCTACTTGCCTCTGCGTCAGATGCGCAAAGGCGCTGGACCGAGCTTGACGCCGCTCTCGCCCCTGGAACGAGCCAAGCGTTCGTTTGAGGCGGCCAGTGGGGTGCGACAAAAACCCCTCGTCTCAGCGCAAAGTGAAATGCCTTTGCCGACCCTCGACGTCCTAGGTTTCCTCGCTAGCGAGGCGGATCTCTGCGACTGGCAACGGGACATCTTGGAGATCGTGCGCACGGAGGCTTACTACTTTGTGCCACAGCGCATGACCAAGATCCTGAATGAGGGCTGGGCATCCTTCTGGCACAGTCGCATCATGACCCGCTCGGTGCTCGGTGCCGCGGACATCATTGACTTCGCCGATTGCCACAGTGGCGCCACGGCCAGCCAGCCCGGCCAGCTAAATCCCTACAAGCTCGGCATCGATCTATTCCGTTACGCGGAATCCCAGGGCCGTGATCTGTTCCGCTTGCGTGCTGTTCACAACGATGTCTCATTCATTGACGCCGTGGTGGATGAAGAGTTCGCGCAACGCTCCAACCTGTTCCTCTACGATCGCAATCCGCGTACGGGCCGCATGGAAGTGGCCGATCGGGATTGGAGGGCGATCAAGAACCAGTTATTGGCGTCCATGGCTGGTGGTGGTGTGCCCCAAATCGTGCTGATCGATGGCGACTATGGCGGGTGTGGTGAGCTTCTGTTGCAACACCGCTACGATGGTCGCGATCTGCAACTCGATCAAGCGGGAGAAACCCTGAAGGGCATCGCGCGACTCTGGAAGAAGCCTTGTCATCTCTTGACCGAAGCGGACGGAGAAGGCTTGCGGCTGTCGAGTGATGGAGAAGAGATCAAACGCGTGGAAACGGCCGAGAAGGCGGACGATGAGGGTCACGCAGACCCGGATTCCGCCGAGCGTCAGGTGGGCTGAGTGCTCGCCGGCGCTCATTGATAAGCCGGGCGATATGCACTGAGCAGCGGTATTCGTGCGTGATTCCTAGCTGGGTGTGCGATGTTGTGGGTGTCCGGCCAGCGAGCCGGAGTGACTCCAACTGACCACCCAGAGGATCGCTTGTTCCAGCTTCTCCGCCAGCGGTCGTTTGCCGCCTTGACCCTGACCCAGTTCCTGGGTGCGTTCAACGACAACGCATTCAAACAGTTGGTGCTCTTGCTTTCGTTCTCCAGCGCTTTGCCCTGGATTGCAGAGACACCTTGGGTAGCGGCCTGGGGACAGTCGGCTGCGCTGGCGTCCTTCGCTTTGCCCTTCATCTTGTTCGGCGTCCTGACAGGGAACCTGGCGGATCGATTCAGCAAGCGTCGGGTGATGATCGCCTCCAACGCCGCCGAAGTGATCGTGATGATTCTGGGTGGGTTAGCATTCGCCTTGGGTCGCTACGAAGCGGTGCTGGTGGTGTTGTTCCTCATGGGAACCCAGAGCAGCTTCTTTGGTCCCAGCAAGTACGGCTCGATTCCCGAGCTGACTGAGCCGCGCCACCTGTCGCGGGCCAATGGAATCATTCAGATGACCACCTCCATCGCGATCGTGATGGGTACCGCTCTGGGTGGGAAGCTATTTGATCTCTATGAAGGTGACTTGATGGTCGCGGTCTCCATCTTCGTCTCCATTTCGGTCGTGGGGTGGTTAGCCAGCCTCCTCATGAAGTCGCTGCCTGCCGCCGCGCCAGAGAGACGCATCCGCTTCAACCCCTTTGGCGAATTGCGCCGCCAGTTAGGCCTCGTGCGAGGTGACAGAGCACTGACCCTCTCCTTGGTGGCGAGTGCTTTCTTCTATCTCGTGGGCGCCGTGTTGATGTTGGTCATCAATCAATACGGCAGATGGTTGGCCCTGTCTGGTGGTGAAATTGCACTGCTGTTGGCAGTGCTTTCCCTTGGCATCGGCTTCGGTTCGCTCTTGGCCGCGAAGCTATCCGGTGACAGGATTGAGAGTGGACTGATTCCTGCGGGGCTGGTGGGAATGGCGTTTTGCACTCTCGGTGTCTTGATCGCCCCTAGTTCCGTGAATTGGTTCCGTGCTTGCTTGTTTGCCACAGGACTCTGCGCGGGTTTGTTCTCCGTTCCTATTCGGGCCTTGATTCAACACCTGCCGGACCCGGCGAACAGGGGCTCGATCCTGGGCCTGGCGGAAGTGGCTGATTTCACTGGCATCTTCCTCGCCGCAGGCGTCTTCGCCGTGCTGAACGGGAGTTTGGGGCTGACACCGCCGACCATGATGGCCGTGATGGGGGGCATCATCCTGTTGTTTGCGGCCGGTTCGGTCTTCTACACCGCCGAATTCGCCCTGCGTTTCTGGCTGGCGATCATGATTCGGACCGTCTACCGCGTGCGGACGGAAGGCATCGGTAACGTGCCGCGCCGCGGAGGCGCCTTGCTCGTCTGCAACCACCTCTCGTTTGTGGATGCGTTTCTCGTTTCCGTGGCCGTGGGGCGTCCCGTACGTTTCATGATGTATCGGGCCTTCTTCGACCTGCCGGTGGTCGGACACTTCGCCCGTTGGGTCAAAGCAATTCCTGTTTCGGCGGAGGATGGCCGAGAGGCCAAGCAGCAGTCCCTGCAGCACGCTGCGCAACTCTTGCGGCAAGGTGAGCTGGTTTGCATCTTCGCCGAGGGCTCGATCTCTCGCAGCGGATCACTGCTCGGCTTCAGGCGTGGCTTGGAACGCATTGCTCGGATTGCAGGTACCCCCATCTTGCCCGTGGCCCTCGACGGCGTTTGGGGCAGTATATTCAGTTTTGATCGCGGCCGCTTCTTTTGGAAGATGCCGAAGCGCGTGCCGTTCCCTGTGGATGTTTCCATCGGGGAAGCCATGCCTTGCGATGCGCCCGCTTGGGAGGT
>JBLIMI010000521.1:0-3431 GCA_047638655.1 Minisyncoccia bacterium
TCAATCGTGCAACTTAAGGGCGAGCGGGCCGCGCGCGGAGGTCGTTTGTTCAAAGTCCAATCGCCCGCTCTCACCCAGTGAAGTGCGAACCTGCAAAGTGTACTTGCCCGGGAGCAGTCGCTGATAGACGACGGCCTGCACTCCGTCCCCAAACACATAGTCATCGAAAATCGCGGCCTCGCCTTCTCGCCCCCAAATCAATCGGAGAAAGTGCTCTCCCCTTGGCATTCTTTCAATTCCCCGCCCAACAACCACGGTTCGCGTGATGGCGCCATCCGTTGCCAACTCGACGTCAGTGACAGCCCCGGTCTCAATCTCGGCATGGGCATTCACGATTGGAATCCCGCGGCCAAAGACAGTGATCGTGACCGGTCCCACAGGAAGTTCGGGAGTCGTGAAATCGGGATCCACAAGATCGCGGCTGAAGATCAGAACACCACGGGCATGCACGCGCAAATGAACGGCCCCGTGTTGGCCTTCCAGGGGCAGGCCGGCCTCGGTGAGATGGACCGCAAGCTGGCCACCACGCTCCAAACGAAGAGCACCCAGGTCACGAATCTCAGCAGGGCCCAATCTCAGGATCGGAAGGATCAGGGGAGCATAGGATTCGGATTGAATTCGGCACTCGTACGCGCCAGGAGTCAATCCTGCGACAGAGACATTGCCCATGGCGTCCACCGGGAATTCTACCCAGAGGGGATACTCGGAGGCGCGCAGCCGCAGCACGGTAGATCCGGGAACCAAGTCCTGTTGGGCTAGCACTTGTCCTCGCAGTTGAGATAATTGGCGCGCTAGCAGGGGCACGACAATTCGGATGTTTGCTGAAGCGCTCGCCAGCACATCGAGTTGTTTAACGACGATCGATTGAAAAACACTTGCCGCTGGATCAACCACAATCACCGACGAAGGTATGCGCGCCAAGCCTGCTAATTGAAATCGCCCATCTGTGTCGGTCCTTGCGCGGGGGCCTTCTCCATCGCCGCGCACAACCAAAAGGCCCGCCTGAGGATGCCCTTCCAGATCAACCACGCGGCCACTAAGCAACGGAAGACTCGTCAGGTCCACATTCCAAGTAGTCCTCTGACCATCGAGCACCCGCACCGGCTGTGGCGCCTCCAAAGCCACACGCACCATCACTTCGCCCGTCTGAATCCCGGCCAGCCGATAGCTCCCGTCGCCAGCGGTCTGTGTCGATGGATGAAACCAAATCGGTGTCCCCACGCTCGCAGCCGGCACAAACACACGCACACCTGCCACAGCCTGTCCGCCATCCGTCACTCGCCCTTCGAGTACCGCCCCAACGCTCAGCATGAAGTCCCGGCGAAGGGCAGCGCCCGGATCCAAACGAAGGCTCTCGAACGTACCCGAGAAGCCCGCTGCACGCACGAAGACCTGCACGTTTCCAGCCGGCGCATGGTCCACGCGGTAGCGTCCAAAAGCGTCCGTCCTGACGCTGACCGCAATGGGCTGTGTCACCAGACGATTCGGCGCCCCGTCTGGCTCGATGAGTTCGAAGGCCGGCGCCCCTCTCCCCAACCCGATGAGCGCTCCTGGTATGGGAACTCCAGAGCCATCTAGCACTCGCCCCGAAACTTCGCAACCCGGTCGATCGAGCACCAGCACGCAAGCGTCGGAGGCACCGTCGCTCAAACTAACCGGTGCACAGGGGGCGTATCCAGCCGAGAACGCTGCAACCATGAAGTCCCATTCCACACCCTCGAGTTCAAAGCGCCCCGCATCATCGGTTCGCTCAACGACCATGCCTGCGTCCGGTGCCCAGCGGTGGCCCAACCATACAGCCGCACCCGCAATGGGCATGCCATCTGGGCTCTGAACGACACCGGCCACCTGCCGTCCGCCGGAAAGGTCCAGTGTGAGCTCCTCATGGGCGCCGGAATGCAGAACCAACTCGTGTCCTCGAGCGCGATCCAGTGCGACAAAGATGGCTCCTGTCTGCTGTTCCACGAAGTGAACCTCGCCTCGCTCATCCGTCTTCACGCAAGACTCATGGAAGAGCGCATCCCCTTCCTGCAACCGACGTAGACGCACACTCACCCCCCTCAGGGGAACATCGTCCTGAACCACTTTCACGGTCAAGCTACAGCTCTCCAGCGCTTCTTCTGGGAGCGAAAGCGCCACCCTTCTCCCTAGTTGACTGGCAGGGATGGATGCGGGGAGTGCAACCGCATTGGCAGGCTCCGCAGAACGAAGACGCTGGGGCGCGAGCGTCTCGCCGGGACCCCAGATGCCCTCAACGGCATTGGTCAGGGGGAGCACGGCGAGCAGCGCCAGCAAACCGGCTGCGAGGGGGTGGGCACCCACCAAGTAGAAGGCTGCACTGGCCAAGATCCCTGGCGCGGTATAAAAAGCACGCCGTACAACGACGCCACGGACTGCCTGCAATCCCCGGCCCGCGGACTCCGGCAAACCCAAGAGCATTGGGGCAGCCGCGGGCAAGCGCTTTTGAAGTTGGTCGCGACCCCTAGAGAGTTGGCTGCGCACCGTGGCCGGCGAGCACTTCACGACGCTCGCGATCTCAGCGGGGGAGAGCGCATGCCTGACGTGCAGCAGCATGACGGTGCGGTAAGGCTCCTCCAAGCAACTGAGTTCGTCGTCCAACCGTTTTTCAAGCTCCGCGTCCGACGCTTGCTGCAGCGGGTCAGCCGGTTCTGGCCGAGGGTCGGCCAAGAGCTCTGGCCGTCGTGCACTCTGGCGCCGAGCCTCACGTCCCATGTTCGAGAGAATTCCAGTCAACCATGGCAAGACACGGCGGCCTACCGTGAAGCGCCGCGCGGATCGAATCGCCTCAAGAAATGTGCTCTGCACCAGGTCCTCCGCCTGGTTTGCATCCCGGGACAAGTGCAGCGCAACTCGTAGTAGCTCTGGAGATGTGCGATCAAAGACCTCGGCCAAGTAGCACGGCCGTCCCGTGACCCGGTATTTGCCGAATAGGTGCTCGATGCTGTACTCGGCCAGAAGGCGATCAGTCTGATGCGAAGTCGGATCCATACGTGTACTCATTAGATCTGAGGCCAATGAGCGTGGCAGGAGTTTCCTTTTTTTGTAGCCAAGCGGCAAAGAAGGGGCCGCTTGGGCTCAGCCGGTCACCAAGCAGCAATCTCCCCGGAACCCACCCCAGACATCTGCCCGCCACAACTGTGTCAAATGGCTCCCGTTGAACCTGGAGAGCATCACATGCACCGCCAGAGGGATGAATGCAGCCGTCAGGCATTGAACCATCTACACTGAACGGATGCTGATCAGCCCTCTCCTATGCCTGACACTCGCGCTTCCCCATCAGGGGCAGGCCGCTCCCCCCTCGCCCTTCGACCAAGTCGTGGAGCTCGAAATCACCTCGGAGGACGAGGCTCTAGTCGACGCGCATGGTCCGACTGCCGTCCATGAGTACGAGGTCGAGTTCGAGGGAACTT
>JBLIMI010000522.1:0-3425 GCA_047638655.1 Minisyncoccia bacterium
TTTGCTCTTATCGAAAAGTCCATGGGAACGGTGGCGCGGCACCGGGCGACGAATCTGCTTGGCCACCTGGAGCATCGCGATCTTTCCTTGGGGGAGTGGCTCCCAAGCGCCCGCGCTCTACGTGGCCGATGTGGGACATGGCACCGCTGCGATCTTGCACTTGCCCGGGGCACAAACCTGGTTGTTCGACGCGGGCTCTCGGGATCGCCCGGGGGTAGCTCGCGGAGCCCTCGCGCCACTCCTGCGTTGGCTGGACGTAAGCCGATTGCAGGTCGCCCTCTCCCATGGAGATTCCGACCACGCCGGAGCCCTGCCCTGGCTCCAGGAACGGTTCCCCCCGGTGACTTGGATGGGTGCGCTTCCCGCACAATGGATGGAGCGCTTGCCGCACGACTGTCAGGTGCTTGACCTCCAGGGAGGACGCCTGGAGCTAGGAACTGAAGAGACGGGCCTGACTCTGATTCGAGGTTTGGACGAAAGCGGCAACGAAGGCTCGCGCAGCTTGGAAATTCGGTCGGGTGGACAGAAATGGCTGCTGTGCGGGGACGCGGAAGGAGATGGTCTGGCCCGCCAGTTACGCGCTGGATCCATCCGCGGCCCCTACGACCTGGTTTTGTTCCCCCACCACGGTTCTGAAACCCCCTGGCTGGAGGAATTCCTGGCCGCCGCACTGCCTCGGGAGGTGTGGTTCAGCGCCGCCACAAGGCCCGTCGTGGCGGATGAACTGGATCGACGCGGGATCCCCTGGCGCTGCACGGCCCGGGATGGGCCCCTGCATTGGCCAAATTGAGCGTATGGTTCCTGTACGGCACAGTTCCTGCACCAGGTTTGGACCCGAGCACCCGCTTTACATTGGGTCGCCCAGGCCCGGTTCTCTGACTTCGAGCAGACTCTCATGCGAATCACCCCCTTCCTGCTCCTCCTCTCCGCACTCTTCGTTCCCACCAGCGCCCTCGCGCGCGCGCAAGACCCGGCCGCAGCGAGCGCCGTGTCCAACGAGCGCGAACAAAAGCAAAAGCGCATCCTGCACCTAACGGGGGGCCAGACCCTGCGCGGTCTGACGCGCTTCGTCGAGGGCGAGTGGCAATTGCGCAAGAACGGCGCTTGGCATGCTGTTCCGGCGCTCGCGGTCCAGAGGTTCCGCAAGGAAACCGATGCACTCAAGCAGGCCCGCGAACTCGGACGGGGCATTCCAGTCAGAGACAGCGGACGCCGCACGGAATACGCCAAGTGGCTCGTGGGTGAAGGCCTGATGGTGGAAGCCAGTTCAGAACTCGACGCTGTCTTGCACTTCGAACCGGATTCCAAAGCGGCCCTCGCAGTGCTGCAATCCAAACGCTTTCCGCGGCCTCGGGCGGGCAACCCCGAAGCGGATCCCATGGGTGTCGCCAAGACCTTGATCAACGCGAGCATGAACGCTGGGCCCGTGGACCGGGAACTCTTGATTCAGAGTCTCTCGCAGCTCCAAAGCACGGAAGCGGGCAAGCAAGCCCTGCGGACTCAATTGCGGAGCGGTCTCCATTCCCCGGCCATATTGCGTCGTACGTTCAGTGCCCACGCCCTGCGCCGGTTGCTGCCTGGCGAGGAGCTATTGCCCCTGATGCGCCGCTGTGTCTATGACGTCTCGGCACCTGTGCGACTGGAAGCCTCCCTGGCGGTGCGTGCCGCCGGTGACCCGGGATTGGTACTGCCCATCGTCAAAGCCCTCGGCAGCGAGTCTCGGGCCGTGCGCACCAACGCGGCGGAGAGCCTAGGCCACATTGGCCACGCCATGGCCGTCCCCGCCCTCGTGACCCACTTCGCCAACTTGCCCCAATCCGGTGGCGGTGGCAGCGCGCCCTCCATCTCGCACATTTACGTGGGCAGCCACTTCGCATACGTACAGGACTTCGACCTTGAGATCGCTCAAGGCGCCTCGATTGCCGACCCAATCGTGCGCCAAACCCAGGACGCGGTGGTGCTCGAGGCCCGGGTAGGCGGCAACTCCGGCAGGCACTACCCTTCGAGCTACGCACAGGAGTACCGCACGGTCTACGAGTCCCTGAAGTCGCTGACCGCCGAGAACCCTGGATCGTCTCCCAGGGATTGGCAGGGCTGGCTGACCGACCAGGGACAACGCTTCGAGAAGAAACTCTGAATCAGGAGCCCCTCGGCCCGGGACGAAATGGACCAGGGCCTTTGATCTCGCTGCGCTGCGCTCGGGCCTTTGATCGCTTCAAAGAAGAGCTGAGTTGAAGGTCATTCGGCGGCCGCAAACGCTATTCTGCGCACCGTGGTCGGCCCCCCCTTGAGCACCCGATGAAAACGGTGCAAACCCCTTCGCCGACCAGAGCCTCGCTCCATCGATGAAGAGAACTCTATTTTCCATTCGCCCAGCCGGTGGGTGGCACCCATTGGCCTTCGGATTGTGTGTGTTAAGCGTCGCCTGCGCTCCCGCAGACAGTCTTGAAATCACACAAGAGCGGTCGATTCGCGACATGCACACGCACCTGGAACCGGGCGCTTCCGGGCAGATGCGATTTGGGGGCAATTTGGCGCCCCCTTCGGACTCGCGGATCGAGCCGCCGACAGAATCGCCGTTCATCTTCACGCTTCCGAAAGGATGGGAAGAGCTCGCGCCCACATCCATGCGCATCATCAACTTGCGACCGGCGGGGAACCCCGCCGCGGAGTGCGCTCTGACGGTCCTCGGTGGAAGCGGTGGTGGCATGCTCGGCAACATCGACCGCTGGCGCAAACAAATCGGATTGCCCCCCACCACCCAAGAAGAGGTTGACAAGTTGCCAAGAGGCTTGCTCCTCGGAGCGGACGCTACGATCGTCGACCTGAAAGGTGCCTACACGGGCATGGGTGACGACGCGCAACTCGATTGGGGACTGTGCGGCTACATCTTGATCACGCCGCGCTTCACGGCCTTCATCAAGATGACCGGGCCCGCAGCCGTGGTGGATGCGGAACGATTGAATTTCGAACTCTTCTGCGCCAGCTTGGATGCCAAAGCCATGCCAGAAGACCCCCACGCACCGCAGACTCAGCGTGCTCCGGTGGTCGACCAAACTCCCCCACAGGACGAGTTCCGATACGCCCTGCCCGGCGGGTGGCGCGAAGGCGGAGCCAAGTCCATGCGCAGCATCAATTTGCTCGCGGGCGCTGCTTCCGAGTGCTACGCGATCGTGCTGGGTGGCGATGGCGGCGGGCTCCTCATGAACCTCAACCGTTGGCGGGGAGAAGTCGGCCTCGATCCCTTTGACGAGGCAGAAATGAGTGACCTGCCCACGGTCAAACTACTAGGCGTGCAATGCCCCTTGCTGGAAGTGACCGGCGACTACCAAGGCATGGGCGGCCCCAAGGGAGATTCCAAGCGGGTTTTGGGCGTGCCCCTGATTCGAAGCCAAGGCAGCGTATTCATCAAGATGGTAGGACCC
>JBLIMI010000523.1:0-3414 GCA_047638655.1 Minisyncoccia bacterium
ACCAAGGAATTCAGGCCAACCCTCGAAGACCCTTCTCAAGCCCACCAAGTTGTTCGTCTCGATAGTGATGTGGAGCGCAACCGCCGACTTTGGGAAGATCCAGAAGGGCTGCGCGGACACTACTGGTACTCCGTCGTTGGAAGAGCCAAGCCCGGTAGCCAAGTCCTCTTGCGGCATCCCACGGAGAGCGGCCCCTACGGTCGCCACCCCATTCTTACGGTGGGTTATTACCCCTCCGGCCGGACCATGTTCCTGGGACTCGACTCCACGTGGATGTGGCGTTACCGCTTCGGCGATCGCTACCACGGTCGCTTCTGGCGCAACACCATCCGCTGGCTGGCACTGGGACGCTTGAAGGGCGGCGACCGCCGCTTCCACCTGGACAGCCTGCGCGCCAAGTACAGCCTCGAAGAACGCATCACCCTCGAGGCGCGGGTTCTCGACGAGGACTTCCGCCCCAGCGAACGGCCCGTGCAGTCCATTTGGCTCGAAGACTCCATTGGCGAAGTGCGCGAGTTGAGCGCGGCCGCCATTCCGGGACGGGACGGCATTTACCGTTCGGCCTTCGAGCTCGGGCGGCCGGGACTCTATCGCGCCTGGATCGAAGAGGATGGCAAGCGCGTCGCCAGCACTGAATTTGAGTTGCACCTTCCTTCTCGGGAAAACGCGGACCCCTCCCCCGATCCCCTCGAGATGGCATCGATCGCTTCGCTTTCGGCAGGCAGAGCCGTCACCCTGGCCAACTTGGAAGACCTGTATCAGGAATTCCCTGGTGGGGAAGAACGTCGCGACCCGATCTCTTCGCAGCTCGATGATGCCTGGGACAACTGGCTGACTCTGTTGGCCGTGCTGACCCTGCTCTCCGCCGAGTGGATCCTGCGCAAGCGCTACCAACTCGTTTAGAACTCGCCAACTCCATAGCCCCAGAAGCCGAACACACCCGACTGCACATGAAGCGCCAAGCGACAAGACACACCGATGGAACCAGGGGCCGAGTGCTCCGGGTTCTGGTGCGTCTCTGCATTGGCTGGCTCTGTGTTGGTTGGCTCGCTTTGCCAGGATTGTCTTTGGCTCTCGCTCAGGCCGAGCCTGAGGAAGAGAAGCCCCAAGAAGTGTTGGGCTTCTCGATTCCCAACACGCGCATCGCCCAAGTGCGCATGCAACACGCCACCGACCACATCGCCGCCAAACGCTGGAACGAGGCCATCGCTGAACTGCAGGCTCTGATAGAGACGCACGGTTCGGAACTGATCCCCAGCGAGGACGAGCAAGAGAATTCAGCACGAGTCTTTCGGGGCGCCGCCGGATGGGCCGCGGAACAATTGGTTGGATTGCCGGAGGACGCGCGGCGCTTGTACGAACGGCGCTACGGCCCCGCCTCCACGGCGGCCTTGGCCCTCGCCCGGCGCCAGAGCAATCGTCAAGCCCTGAGTGCAGTGGCCGAACGTTGGCCAGCCACTCAAGCCGCTATCGGCGCCTGGTGGACCCTCGGAGATCTGGAGTTGGAGTACGGCAATCACGTCCTGGCCCGACGTGCATGGTCACGAGCATTGGGGTTGCGACTTGCGCCGACCTCCGCTCGCTTCAAAGCCGGATTCGATGGGGAGAGTCTCTCTCTCTGGGAGGATCGCCTTGAACGTTTAGATGCGACAGACACGGCCAGCGTCCTAGGCGAACGAGAACGCGCAGCCTTCGCGATCTCCAGCCTGAGTGAGGAAAACCCTATCTCTGAAGGGCAGCCTTTCTCCTCTCCTATGCGCGGCAACTTGCGCCTGCCGGGTACCGGCGAAGGTGCCCACGGAGCCCCAGGCCCCGGCGCAAGTTCGTGGCCCAGGCCGTTCCGCCTGCCCGCTGGCTCCCCCTTTGAACGCGGGATGCACAACCTTTTCCCCGTGCGCATGGGCGACCTGGTGTTCATCTCTGACTCCCTGCAACTGTTCGCTATCCATGCCTACTCGGGAGCGCTGGTCTGGTCGAGCGAACTCTCCAAAGGTTGGCTTGAACTGGGTGACGATCGCCAGGAGTTCTACAAGGGCATCTCGCGCCAAGACACGATGATCGCTCCGGCCGCCTCGGAGAATATCGTGGTCAGTGCTCACCAAGTTCCCGTCTCGGACATCCACAACGAAGAGTTCCGGCGCATCGCCATCACCACGGTGATTCCCGATCGCAGGCTCTACGCATACGACACGCAAAGCGGGCGCGAGTTATGGAACCACCACCCCCCGCCGGGCTGGGATGGAGAAAGTGGAGACTTCGTCGACCGCATGAGCGTTGCTGGCCCCCCGGTGGTCAGCGGTTCCCGAATTTTTGCGCCTTACTACCGCATGTATGGACGCATCGAGTTCTACGTGGCCTGCTTCGACCTCGCCAGCGGCGAGCGCTTGTGGTCGACCCAACTCGTCAGCGGCCAACGCGAACTCAACATGTTCGCGCGTTCTGAGCGAGAATTCAGCGCACCACCGGTGCGCGTGGAAGGCGACCGCATTCTGGTCTTGACGCAGTTGGGAGCCGTGGCGGCCATCGACTTGTTTACGGGCAAGATCCTCTGGGAAACGCTCTACGACCAAATCGCGCCGCCCCAACGCTCTCACTTCGGCGCGCAACCCATCAAGAACATCTGGCGCAACGCGGCACCCGTGGTCGCTGACGGTGTCGTGATCGCCACACCCTTCGACTGCCTCGACCTGTTGGGCTTCGATCTCGAAGACGGAGCCGCCTTGTGGTCCGTGCGTCACGAACGCATCGACCGCATCGCGGGTCAGAGCCGCAGTGAAATTGATCTGTTGCTCGGCGCGGACGACCGCACCGTTTACCTCGGTAGCTGGCCGGTGCTGGCTCTGCGTGCCCAGGGTGGCTTGCATCGCGAAGCTCCAACAGATCTCGCCTGGCGCTATCCTGGTGGAGAAATCGAAGGCCTGGAGTACACCACGGCCCGGCCTTTGTTGCTCGATGACCGCGTCTTGATTCCAACCCGCGCCGAGCGCATCGACGTGGACCGCTTTGGCGGTGGACGGCGTCACAAATCCCTGCCCTGGAAAGGGGGACGCAACGGCAACTTGCTGGTGGAAGACGGCACTCTCTATGCGCTCACCACCCAGAGTCTCGACGGCTATTTCGAGTGGGACATGTTGCTCGCCCGCGGTCAAAGGGACTACGAAGAGGCGGGCCAGGACTTCACCTCCTCCCTCTACCTTTCCAGCTTGCTCGTGGAACGCAGTCGCACCGAACTGGAGGCGGGCCGCACCGTCCTGGCCCGTGACTGGCTCGCGCAAGCAGAGGAGATCCTGGACCCGTTCCTCGAAGAGAAACTGACCTCCAGCGCACTGGAATCGCAGATGCACTCCTTGTTGCGCATGCGCGGCAAGGTCTTCGTTGACTTGGCCGACGGTGCCACCGCTGCCAGTGCCCTGC